>DATJKO010000528.1:0-6228 GCA_035491355.1 Pyrinomonadaceae bacterium | reverse complement strand
GGTTCGAAGAATTGAAACAGCGATATCGAACATGGACTGACGAGTTGTTTGGTTCGCTGACTGGCAGCTCGCGAATGGAGATCAAGTTTGATCGAGAAGCGATGCGCGAGTTGGTTGAGCTGACGCCGCCCGGTATCGACGAAATCGCCGCGCTAGGTGCGATCAGCGATCTGCTGGATGAAGACGCTTACGACTCGATCGTTCTCGACACCGCTCCCACCGGGCACTTGATCCGGTTTTTGGAATTACCGCAGGTCGCGCTCTCGTGGATCCGCACGTTCATGAAGCTGCTGCTCAAGTATCAGAACGTAGTAAAGGCTACGCAGGTCGCGGAAGAGTTGGTGGCGTTGTCGAAGAGCATAAAGCGCGTTGTTGCGTTGCTGACCGATCGCGAGCGCTGCGAGTTTGTCGGCGTGGCGATACCGGAGCGCATGAGTTTGGAAGAGACCGTCGATCTCGCGAAGGCGCTCGACAAGTTGGACGTATCGATGAATAAGCTGCTTATCAATGGACTGATTCCGGAGTCGGCGGCTGGGAAGTGCGACTTTTGTAAGTCGAGGCGAAAGATGCAGGACCAGGTCGTAACGGAATTTCGCCGGAAGTTCAGGAGCCGGTCGGTCGAGCTGTTTTCCGCCCTACAGCAGCCGCACGAGATCGTGGGTATGCAGGCTTTGCTGGGCCATTTTCAAACATGGGATCGAGTACAATCACGCGTACAACCCAGATGAGCGAGCTTGCTTACTACGTTTACTGTATCGCCGAGAGTGCGGCGACCGCTGAACTTCCGGCGGAGTCGCTGCCGTCGGCCATTGAAGATAGCGCGAAACTTGATTGGGTGACCGCGGGCGATCTCGCTGCGTTGACCAGTCAGGTTCCGCTGGCGAGTTACAGCGAGGAACGTCTCGCCGAGCACCTTTCCGACGCGACCTGGACTGCCGCGCGTGCGATGCGTCATGAAACGATCGCGGAGTACGTCGCGAAGCGCGCGGCTGTTGTGCCGTTGCGTTTTGGGACCATCTTCAACGAGCGCTCCGGGATTGAGCGGATGTTGTCGGAAAAGGGAATCGAGCTACGCCAGATTCTCGAGCGCCTGCGCGGCCGTGAAGAGTGGGGCGTCAACGTGTTTTGCGATCAAGCGGTGATGTTGTCGAGCATTACTTCGGTCAGTACGGTGCTGCGCGAGTTGGTGGAGCGGGCGTCGCAAGCGTCGCCGGGCCAGTCCTACTTGATGCAGAAGAAGATTGACGCGTTGAAAGTTGACGAAGCCCGTGCCGCGTTGAACCGCATTATCGAGGAGATTGAGAAGACTCTCGGCGAGCAAAGCGACGACGCGAAACGTTTGCGAGTGCTGAAAGTCGAGGCGACGGAACATGGTGAACTGAAAGCGAAGTTTGCTTTCCTCGTGACGCAATCGGGTTTCGACCAGTTTCGTGATGCAGCTGAGCGTTTGGCGCAGGAACACCAGGGTGCCGGTGTGCGTCTCGAACTAACCGGCCCGTGGCCCGCGTACAATTTCACCGTTTTTAGTAGCAGCGGCTAAGATTACCTTTCTTTGCGTCTTTGCGGGAATACTCTTCGTCGCAGATCACCAGCTCGGAATTTCTCCCCCAAAGGCGCAAAGGCGCAAAGAAAAGGTTCACCGGAAAACCTGAATGAGTTCTCCTTTTGATCAGATGCTAATCGAGAGCGACGTCGAGCAGTTGGAGCAGGCGGATCTTTCACTGCTCGAAACACTCGATCACGTGCTCAATCGCGGGCTGGTCATTGCCGGCGAGATCACGATCTCCGTGGCGGATATCGACTTGATCTTTGTCGGTCTGAACATCCTCGTCAGTTCGGTCGAGACTGCCAACGAAGTCGTACGCAACCGGAAATGAAGTTATATGTCTACTGCCTCGCTGAAAAGCTCGGCGGGTTGCCGTCGATCCACGCAGCGCCGGTGCTGGGCATTTCTGGCGCACAAGTGGATCTGCTCAAGGTGGAAGACTTTGCGCTACTGGTAAGCGAGTTTGACGGCGACTCTGCGCCGTCGGTCACGCGCGACAACGCCCTGGCTCATGCAGCCGTGGTAGCCAGCGTGCTGAACGAAACAACCCCATTGCCGTTTCGCTTCGGAACGGTCGTCGCCGAGGATCAACTCCGCAGCTACGTAACGGCGCGCCGTGAAGCGTTGAAAGCGAAACTCGACCAGGTGCGTGGCTGTGTCGAGATGAGCGTCAAGATTATTTCCGGCTCGGATCAAGCGGATGTGCCGCAACTCAACGAAATGGATGAGCAAGGCCCGGGAGCCAGGTTTCTAAACGAAAAGCGCCGCCAGATTCTTGGCAGTGAGCGTCGGAGCGAAGAAGCGAAACAGGTGGCGGCGTGGTTGAAGGAACAAGTCGGAACGTATGTTCAGCAGGAAGAAGTTAGTCTATCTCAGACAGAAAAACTGATGGTGGCCGCGGCGCATCTGGTTGCCCGCGAACAGGTCGCGAAATATCGCGACCAACTGACGATGGCGCGTAAGATGAGGCCTGAATTACACTTTTTGGTGAGCGGTCCGTGGCCCCCTTATACTTTTTCTAATATAGAGCTTGAGTTTAAAACGCGGTTCGGAGTAAGCTGATGGAGCTTTCCCCCAATAAACCCCCTACGGCTGAGCCGGAGATCGATACATCGCACGTCGAAGAGTTCGTGGAGCAGTTGAGTTGTGTCACAAACTCCCTGCCGCCGCGTATCAATATCGACGCGCAGAGTGTCGAAGAGGGTCTCGCGAAGCTGGTTCTTACTTTGATCGAGTTCATCCGTCGTCTGCTCGAGAAGCAGGCGGTTCGCCGCATGGAAGGCGGGGATCTCTCACCTGAACAAATCGAAGAACTAGGGTTAGCCCTAATGAAATTGGAAGCGAAGCTTCAGGAGTTAAAGGAACAATTTGGTCTGGCGGATGAAGATCTCAATCTCGATCTCGGTCCTGTGGGACGTCTGATTTAATAGGAAGTAAGTCTTTCCCCGGCAGTTCAACGACGGTGGCGGTCACCTGAGCTTTTTGAGTAAAGCCGCCTCCTGAGAGTGGAGGACGAAAGTGTCCAGTGAGCGGTCTACCCTGATTACGGCCCGTCCCCCGGGCCTGGTTGATGTACTCGATCGCATTCTTGACAAGGGGTTGGTTATTGCCGGCGACATCAAGGTCTCGTTGGCTAACGTAGAACTACTCACCTTGCAGATCCGGCTGCTCGTTTGCTCGATCGATAAGGCGGAGCAGATTGGCCTCAACTGGTGGCGCTACGATACGAACCTCACGACACGCGCGGAGCGTGCCGAAGCTGAGAATGTCGAATTGCGCGAACGGCTTTCTGAACTGGAACAGGAAATCCGAAAGCTCGGGGCAGGTTCGGCCGATCGTGATGACAAAGTGGTGAGAGATCGCCGCGTTACGACGACGCGGAAAACAAAAGTGCGACGTCGAAATCCGTAGCCTGCGGATTCGATGAAGATTTTGGAGGAGAAAGAGGCGCGTCAGTCTTCGCGCTGGTTTTAAAAACTTCGGAAAAGGAACCTAAGCAAATGGCTGTCGAAAGAGCTCCAGGCGGTACCAGTCTAATAGACGTCCTTGATCGTGTGCTCGACAAGGGTATCGTGATTGACGCCTGGGTCCGAATCTCACTCGTGGGTATCGACTTAATTACGATCGAGGCTCGCGTGGTTGTCGCTTCCATTGACACTTACCTCAAGTATGCGGAAGCCGTTGGTTTGACGCCCGCAGTTTCACGCCCGGCGCTGACCCCCGGAACAGAAACCGTAGAGACTGACACGCGTCGTCGCGTCACAGTTGAGGTAGACAAGAAGTAACGCACGGTGAATCCGTGTTTTGGTGTGTGCGGCAAACACAGATTTGATCATGGGAGAAGTCCCCACAGAGTTAGCCTTTGCCACGGTTCCGCCGATCTCTGATAACGACAGGATCGGCTCCTACCTGCGCCAGTATGACATGTTCGTGGAAACCACGACGCAGATGCTGGTGACCCCCCGTTTGAACGAACGGCTACTGCTCGCGCTCGAAGGTATCTCGAACATCTTCGGCCTCCGGCAGGCCGCCGTCGCCATCATTAACGAAAGAGACGCCGAGTTGCGCGTCCGCGCTGCCGTTGGGTTCGAAGGTGACCCGCCGGCGCGCGCGGAAATGCCGCTCGACTCCAGCGCGGCTTGCGTTCGCGTGATTCACGATGCCGTTCCGTTGTGGATCTCGATGAAAGAAGATGTCGCATCACGAACACTCTTCGATAAGCTGAACTGGGAAAACGACGTTCTTGCGCTGCCGCTTTTTGGAATCTCAGACATTTCGTCCAGCCGGGGCCGCGAAAAAGGCGGTCACCGTCTTCCCGGTCATTACTGGACGTTCGAGCCCGGCTCACGACTCGGCGTTCTTTATGTCGGCGCCAGCCAGGACTCTGTCGACCCGCTTTCGCTGAATCTCCTGAAGCGCTTCGCGGATCGCGTTGGCATCATCGCGTCACTCGCTGTTCACCAGGAAAAGCTCGTCAGCACCGTCACCAAACTACAGCGCGAACGACAGTGGATCGAATCGATCATGAAGTCAGTCGCCGATCCCATCGTGCTGACCGATCTCGACAACGAAATCCTGCTGCAAAACCGGCGCGCCGAGGAGTTGTTCAGCGGGTCGGCAAACGCCGGCGAGGGTAAACGGCGCGCGCTGAAGATGAACGACCTGCTGTTCTCGGCATATCTGTCGAGCGCTACGGTGTCGTCGTCCAACCTCGTGCAACGCGACATCACGCTCGTCGACCCGATTGAGGGTTCCGATATCCACTTCGAAGTAATTTCAACGCCGGCCGCGAATGCGCGCGGCGAACCGCTCGGGTTGGTGTCCATCTTCCGCGACGTTACCGACCTGCGCGAAGCCAACGAAGAACTGGCGCGCAACTTCGGTAAGCTGCAACATGCGGAAGCCGATTCGCGACGCGAGCGTGACCGCCTCGACCTGATCATCGAAAACGTGGGCCATCCGATCGTCGTCTGTGATTCGGCCGGCAATTTCATCCTGTTCAATCGGCGCGCGGAGTTGTTGTTCGAGGAGAAGTCGTCGTTTCGTTCAGCCGCGTCTGCCGCCGTGCGGACCAACGCTGTGAAGCTCACGTCGTTTATCTCGGGCTTGGCGTCTGCGTCTGAAACCGGGCGGCAAGCCGAGATCGAACTGATCGATCCCGACGGTGGCAAGTTTTTGCCGATGGAGATCACGGCGCGCGAAGTATTGGATCCAACGGGCCAGGTGACTGCCGTCGTCTCGATTCTTCACGACTTGACTGAGATTCGCGAACTCGAACGACGCCGGGTTGAGCAGCAACTGTTTGAATCCGAAAAATTGGCGGCCGTAGGACGTCTCGCTGCTTCCATCGCGCACGAAGTCAACAACCCGCTGGAAGCGATCAAGAATGCGCTTTACCTGATGGAATCCGGATCGGAAGGCGACAAGAATTCGCGCTTTCTGGAAATCGCCCGCAAGGAAACCGAACGTGTCTCGCACATCATCCGCCAGATGCTCGGGTTTGCGCGTCGTTCGGGTGAGGTTGATTGGGTTGACGTCAACCAGTTGATAGAAGAGACGCTGGTGTTGCTCGACAAGAAGATGCGGCAGTTGCGCATTCGCGTGACCAGAAATCTCGATGAAGAGTTGCCGAAGATTCGCGCGCGCGCAGACCAGTTACGGCAGGTGATCCTCAACCTAATCATCAACGCGCAACAGGCGATCCAGAGTGAGGGCGAGATCACGATCACTACCTCGCGTTACGAGCAGGTGTTACAGCCCTCCATCGTAATTCAGCTTAGCGATACCGGCGCTGGTATCAACGACACCGATCTGACCCGAATCTTCGAACCCTTCTTCTCCAGCGGCAAAAAAGGCACTGGCCTGGGACTGTGGGTGACGCAAGACATTGTTCGCCAGCACGCCGGTCGCATCGAAGTGACGAGCGAAGTAGGTCGTGGAACTGTATTCACGATCGTGCTTCAGGTGGAATCCCCAATTTTCGAAGCTCAGGAGACCGAATCGCGGTTATCAGCAAAATGAGCCTAAAATTGGATCACAGCGAAGAAGACCTTACGTCGAATGAAGGCTGCGGGATGCCGCCGTTTGTGCTTGATGGGCGCCTGCTCGTCGTTGACGACGAAGAAAGCCTGCGCATCACCACTGCCGCCATTCTCGAAAAAGAAGGCTACACCGTCGACACC
>DATJKO010000527.1:0-2232 GCA_035491355.1 Pyrinomonadaceae bacterium | reverse complement strand
CAGATGAGGCTTTTGATCAACTATCGAGGTTCGTAAAAGACTGTCGAGAGTACGGTAGCGCCCTGCTCTGGAGTAGTAAGTATGGATTGAAGCAGTGTAACCGTTGAGTCTCAGAGGAACGCCGAGATACGCAAACAGAGTTGAGGCACCGATAAAAATGTTAGGACCCGGAGGTGCTCTCCCCTTCACCTCCGGGCCCGCACAAGGCCACTCATCTTACAATGTGTGACCGAACTTGTTGGACGACTCTGCTGGCGTTTTCGTCGCCTCTCTGTCGTCCCCTTCGTTCTGCATATTTGGCAAGGTGTGTGCCAACGCGTTCCGTCGTCGCAATGCGCCGGTTTTTGCAGTTTTCTGGGACTTCGTATAAAAATTCCTGCGCCAGACGTGAACCATTCCGTGCGCTATTGGTAAGTCGATTCACCTTTTGGGGTAACTGAATAGGAGAGGGCCATGAATCAGGAGTTTCTCGATGCTGCGACCGGCGGCGATGTTTCGAAAATCAGAACTATGCTGCAGGCAAACCCGTCGCTCGCCAGGGCCAGGGACGAGAACGGCGTTTCGGCAATCATGAAGGCAACGTACTACGGTAAAAAAGACGTTGTTGCGGCATTGCTGGAGTCCGAAGTGGAACTCGACGTTTTCGAGGCTGCGGCGACGGGCCAAACGTCACGTCTCCTTGATCTGATTACTAAAGACGTGTCACTTGCGAACGCGCACTCACCGGACGGATTCACACCGCTCGGCTTTGCCGTTTTCTTCGGTCAGCCTGAAATCGTCAAGGCGCTGCTTCAGGTGGGAGCAGACGTCAACATTCCGTCACGTGAGTCAATGAAGGTAACTCCGCTCGCCTCAGCCGCAGCAGCGAAACAGACGGACATCGCGCGTCTCCTCATCGAGCACGGCGCAAACGTCAACGCGAGGGCGGCAAGCAATCACATCCCGCTTCACGAGGCAGCTGGAAACGGCAATGTCGAACTGGTCAAACTGCTGATCGAAAACGGCGCTGACGTGAATGCCAGGACAGATGACGGGAAGACGCCGATGGATTTCGCGATCGAGTACAAGCGTGACGAAGTGGTCGAGCTGTTAGGGAAGTTGTGCGGCTGTTCCGAGTAGTTTAGATAAGTCTGTCGCCAGTCACCGTCACCGAATCCTGCCGGTAATGACATCCGCGACTCTGACGATTGTGCTGTGCCGCGTGTGCGACGATGAGCGCGGCTTCGATCGCGTTGCGCAAACCGATCAAACCGTCGGACAACTTCGTACTCCGGTAGAACGTTTCGATCTCGTTCCACAAGTGACGCAGCTCACGAATTGCGCGCGACAGTCTGTCGGCACTCCGCACGAGTCCGACGTAGTGCCACATAATGTTCTGGATCGTTTGCATGTCGCCCTGAATTAACGCCGGATCGGGTTCGGCGCTAAGTCCGCTTTCGTCCCAGGGCGGGATGTCTGCGCGCTGCGGCAGTTTGATCCCAACTGAATTATCGAGCGCGCGTTCAATTTCTTCCGCCGCGCGATTTCCCCAGACCAAACCTTCCAGCAATGACGTCGACGCCAAACGGTTCGCGCCATGCACACCAGTACAACTAATCTCGCCTATCGCGAAGAGATTTCCGATCGTTGTCCTGGCCCACTCATCGACCAGGACACCGCCGCAGAAATAGTGCGCTGCCGGCACGACGGGTACAGGCTCCTGCGAAATATTCAACCCCACTTTCAAACACTGTTCGTAGATAAACGGAAAGCGCTCGCGAATCGCCGCCGCCGGCATGTGTGAGGCAATGTCGAGCAGCACGTACGAGTAACCATGCCTTTCCATCTCGTGATGAATCGCACGGGCGACGATGTCACGTGGCGCAAGATCTTTCCACTCGGGTGAATAGTCAGCCATGAACGGACGCAATTCCGGCGTCAACAGCACACCGCCTTCGCCGCGCACCGCTTCGCTGATCAGCAACCCCTCGGCTCCCGGCGCCGCCAGCGCCGTCGGATGAAACTGCACGTACTCGGCGTTTGCGATGCGCGCACCAGCGCGATGGGCCATCGCGAGACCATCGCCCCGCGCGCCGATCGGGTTGGTCGTGCTGCGATAGATCCTGCCGAGACCACCGGTGGCCAACACCGTCGCCTGGGCGAGGTATCGATGCACCGTCTTTTCGTCACGATCGAACACGTAACAACCGTGACACGAGATCGGGCGGTAGTTGTCGAGAGGATCGCGCGAGT
>DATJKO010000526.1:0-5815 GCA_035491355.1 Pyrinomonadaceae bacterium | reverse complement strand
TAAGTCTCGATAACACCATGAGGTCTGATTTTTGAATCGCCAGATTCAGCAGGACCGGTTGGCGCCGTTTCCATCGTCGACGGGTCGTCGGCCTGCGCAGCCGCTTCTGCCTCGTTGACGGCGGCCACAACCGAATCCTGTTCACCGTCAACCTGGAATATCGATCGTCTGCCCTGTGAATTTCGCAGCACCCACTTGACGTCGTCCTTATCGCGACGACGTTCAGGCAACGTCTTGCCGTAACCAACAGGTTCGAGGTTGAACTTGTAAACCAGTTCCTGCGAGGCTTTGACTTCGACTGACGCGAAGATAACTTCGCTGAACCCCGTAGCGATTGCTTTGATCCCATATCGTCCCGGCAGGACCTTCGCGATGAAGTTTCCCTTATCGTCGGTGCGGGCTTCCTTAACTACCTTTGCGCCTTCGCGCATTAACGACACGAGTGCTCCGGCAAGCGGATTTCCTTTGTGGTCTCTGACGGTGCCTGTGATCGTTGCGAGCGATTTGCCCGGAGGCGGCGCAGCTTGCGCGAGGCCCGCCATTAACGACACCAGTGCGAACCAGGACAAACCAAGACTCAACGCTCTTTTCATGAGTTAAGACCTCCGCTGACGACCAGAGTCCCTGGGAAGCGAACGGGGAGCACGCTAGGCGAAATATTGTCGTTCACGCTAGCAGGACTGTCAAGTAATTGAAGGCGTAAATATGGGCATTTTGCCGCGTTTTTTATTGTTTCTAGCCGGGCAGCCCTGCTCGCTACCGCTTCCGCTCCGGTCATGCTAGGATTCCTCACCCCATTCACCACGGAGCCTTAACGCCCTGTTTGATTTCCAACAGATGATAGACGAAGTGCAATCAACAAAACTCCCGAACGGGATCGTTGTCCTGACTGAACACATGCCCGGGCTCCGATCTGTAACTGCCGGCATCTGGGTCCGCCGAGGTTCACGCCATGAAACGCCGGAACTCAACGGTATCTGTCACTTTATCGAACACGCTGTGTTTAAAGGCACTCGGCGTCGTACGGCTCGGGATATTGCGGTTGAAACCGACCAACTGGGGGGACATCTCGACGCTTATACAACCCATGAGATGACGGGTTTTACCACGAAGGTTGCGGACGTCGCCCTCCCGCAGGCGATTGATTTACTGGCCGACCTCGTCGCACACCCGCGTTTTGAGCAGGAAGACCTCGACCGGGAGCAAAAAGTCATCCTCGAAGAGATGAAGATGGTTGAGGACACGCCCGACGAGCTGCTCGGCGAGCTCTTCAACGCCGCTTACTTCCCGAATCAACCGTTGGGTCGCCCAATCGAGGGCACGAAGGACACTGTCCCGACTTTCGATCACAAAACAACGCTCGCCTTCCACGCACGCGAGTTTTCCTATACGAATCTTGTCGTGGCGGCCGCGGGGAACGTCGATCATAGTCGTTTGCTACAACTCGTCGGGGCTGCATTTGATGGCTGTGAAGGCGGCGCCAGTCTGCGGCCGCGCTCGGTTGACGGCGGGCGTCCACGTCCGGCGGCGCCGATTCTTATCGAACAGAAGAGTGAACTCGAACAAGCTCACCTGGTCATCGCGACACCATGGCCTGACGCTCTGAACGAAAATCGCTACGCCGCAAGCTTGTTGGGGTCGGTGATCGGCGGCGGCACGTCGAGCCGTCTCTGGCAAGAGGTGCGAGAGGAACGTGGACTCGCTTATTCAGTCGGCGCAGCCGGAAGTGCGTTTTCAGATGTCGGTGTTTTCAACATCTATGCCGGTACTTCACCGGAACAACTCGATGAGGTTTTGGACCTCTCGTTGAAGGAGTTGCGCAGAGTCGTGCGCGAACCGGTTGCTGAAGAAGAGCTGCGCATCGCCAAGGACCAGGCGATTTCGTCGATACTATTGGGACTCGAATCGTCCAGTGCACGCGCGAGCACTCTGGCCCGACAGGAGATCATTCACGGCCGTCGCATCTCACCTGATGAAGTGATCGAGAAGATTCGCAAAGTCACACTCGAACAACTTCAGGAAATCGCGCGCACTTACTTCAACTCTGAAACGATCGCCCTCGGCGCGCTCGGAAACCTCAACGGATTCAACGTCGATCGTTCGCGTCTCACAATCTAAAACCAAGCCACAAAAAGGCACAAAAGTCACAAAAGCTTTGTTATAGTTGTCCGTTCTTCGAACCGGTTTGAAACGTACTTCATTTGACGAAGCTCGTTCACTTCCTTTTTGTGTCTTTTGTGCCTCTTTGTGGCTATGAAACTTACCGTTCTCGGCAGCGGATCATCTGGTAACGCGGTCCTGATCGTTGCCGGCAATACTCGCGTGCTTGTCGACGCCGGTCTGAGTGCGAAAGAGATCACGCGCCGCTTGGCGATGGTTGGAGAGGATGCGCAACGCCTCGATGGCGTGCTCGTCACTCACGAACACGGCGATCATGCCGGCGGTCTCCGCGTACTCCTGGGATCAGTAGAATGTCCTGTCTACATCTCAGCGAAAACACTCGACGCTTACGTCAGCGAACGTATTAACGTGAACAACGACGAACCACGCCGGCGCTCCGACGCGTTGCGTGATCGCGTCGAGCAGATCGAGTCAAGCAAAGACTTTCGTATCGGCGAGATCGACTTTCATCCGTTCACGATTCCGCACGACGCGGTCGACAATTTCGGTTTCACCGCGACCCATCATGGCGTAAAGATCGCCACCGTCATGGACTTCGGTCACATCACGACGTTGGTGAGTGAACGTCTGCGGGGCTGCGCGGCGATCGTGATCGAGTCGAATCACAGCCGAGACATGTTGAAGGCCTGCGATTCGTACCCCTGGGAACTGAAGCAGCGCATCCTTTCGCGGCTCGGGCATCTGTCTAACGAAGATCTCGCAGACTGGATCAAGCACGGTTTTGACGGCTGTGCGAGGTACATCGTCCTGGCCCATCTCTCGCAGCGCGCGAACAACCCCTATCTCGCAAAGATCAACGCCGAAGTCGCGTTACAGGAAAAGGCGCCGCTTTTTTACAGTTGCGGTTCTACTGAAGTCTCTCTTTCGTATCCAAAGGAGCCCACGCCCTGGATCGAGGTATGAGCAGGCGAATCGCACCGCTCGTGTTGCTGGCCGCGACGATGACCTTTGCCTGCGGCATCAGCAATCCGCGCGATCGCGTACCGACCGAAGTCCAGGAAGTCGTGACTAATATCGCGAGCAACATCGATCAGGAACGCTACGATCAGATTTATTCTGAATCGTCGAATCTGTGGAAAGGCGACGTCACGCTGGAACAATCAAACGAGGTTTTTAGAACTCTCCGCTCCAAACTCGGCAAAGCTGAAACCCGTTCGCTTCAAGCAGCAGCCGAGCAACAGAATTCGGGTGGGGCTTTGAAAGGACATGTTTTCATACTGAGTTATGAAACGAGGTTCGAGCGGGGCGCGGCGATGGAGACGTTTACACTGATCGAAGACAAGGGCTCGTGGCTGTTGGCTCGCTACCTTGTAAATTCCACAAATCTAAAATGATCGATCGCTACACATTGCCCGAGATGGGCGCGCTCTGGTCTGAGCAAAACAAGTTTCAGAAATGGCTCGACGTGGAGATCGCCGTCTGCGAGGTCCACGCTATTAACGGCATCATTCCGTCCGCGGCTCTCGAACAGATCAAAGCGCGCGCTAAGTTTTCGGTCGAGCGCATCAATGAGATCGAAAAGATCACCAACCACGACGTCATCGCGTTTACGACAAACCTCGCGGAGGAGATCGGTGAAGCGTCTCGTTACGTTCACTTCGGTCTGACCTCATCCGACGTCGTCGACACAGCCAACGGTCTGCTTTTGCGCGACGCGTCGGACATTTTGCTGGCCAAGGTGGACCAATTCATTGACGTGCTCAGGCGGCGCGCATTCGAGTTTAAGCACACGCCGCAGGTCGGACGCACCCACGGCGTCCACGCTGAGCCGACGTCGTTTGGGATCACCTTCGCACTTTGGTTCGACGAGATGCGTCGCAATCGCGAACGACTGCTGCGAGCGAAAGACGTCGTGGCGGTTGGCAAGATCAGTGGTGCGGTCGGCGCGTTTGCGCATCTCGATCCGTCCGTGGAAGAGAGCGTTTGCGAGCGGCTTGGTTTGAAACCGGCGCTCGTCTCGACGCAGGTGATTCAGCGAGACGTCTATGCCGAATATCTGACGACGCTCGCGATCATCGCCTCAACTCTCGAGAAGATGGCGCTGAATGTCCGTCATTGGCAGCGCACCGAGGTGCGCGAAGCACAGGAACGCTTCGCGAAAGGTCAAAAAGGATCGAGCGCAATGCCGCACAAACGCAATCCGATCATTTCGGAGCGCATCTGTGGCATGGCGCGCGTCGTACGCGCGAACAGTATCGTCGGACTCGAAAACGTCGCACTCTGGCACGAACGCGACATCTCGCACTCGTCGGCGGAACGCGTCGTGTTGCCGGATTCGAGCATCGCGCTCGACTACATGCTGCAAAAGACGATCGGCTTGATTGACGGATTGGTCGTATATCCCGAGCGGATGCTGGAAAACCTCCAGGCGACGAAAGGACTGATTTTCAGTGGTCAACTGTTGCTGGCGCTGACCGCAAAAGGCATTTCGCGCGAGACCGCTTACGACTGGATCCAGCGAAATGCGATGCGAGTTTGGGATGAGGATCGCGACTTTAAGACCCTCGTCAAGGCGGATGACGACATCAAGTCAGAAATGTCGGACGAAGAGATTGAGCAGGTATTCTCCTTAGACCACTACCTGCGCAACGTCGATTCGATCTTTGAAAGAGTTTTCCGGTAAACCTCGTCGCTTTACTTCTGCGAAAACTTCTCGGCGAAGTTGCCGATCAGAGGCAGTTTGAAGTACTGGCCCTGGTAAGCTTTGACCATGCCAATCACCCAACCGACGACAATGGCCAAAACGATCACTAACATGACCAGACCAACCACCGCCATGACCAGCATACCCAGGACGTCGGGAAGCATACTCGCAATGATCGCGATCACCAGCCAGACGATCCATGAGCCGAAGCTAAAGACGAGACCGATAATGCCGAGGATAAGAGCCTGCACCGCGTGAAAGCGCACTAACCGGCTCTCTTTCTCGAGAAGCATAAAGATGAGTCCCGTAATCCAACCAAGGACGTAGGACAATAATGCGGCGATGTTCTCGTCCAGCCCGGTACTGGATTTGGCCACTGCGACGGGCGGCTGGTTGCTCGTTTGGACGGGCGGAGGGTTTTGCATTATAAGTTTCTCCTAAAGGGAAGCTGGCCGAGCCACAGGGGGAGGATATTAGTCCAATAAGTGTTTTCTAAGCAATGTTTTGTTCAAGTTGGTGATGTCTCATTTTTGGAGGTGTTTGGTCTGCGGTCCTCCAAGTTTGGTAAACGGGCAATTATGAAAGCTAAAGTCTATGTGAACCTTAAATCCGGCGTGCTCGATCCGCAGGGAAAAGCCATTCAGCACTCGGTTGAGCTGCTCGGATTCACCGGCATTTCGGACGTTCGTCAGGGGAAGTACTTCGAGATCGCGCTCGACGCTGGCGTCGACAATCAGCAGGCGCGCGAAGCAGTCGAGAAGATGGCGCGCGAGGTACTGTCGAATCCGATCATCGAAGATTACCGCGTGGAGATAGAAGCGTGAAGTTTGGCGTTATCGTTTTTCCTGGCTCTAACTGCGATCACGACGCGTATCACGTGATCTCCAAGCACGTAGGGCAACCGGTCGATTTCATTTGGCACCGCGAGACGGACCTGAGCACTTACGACGCGGTGATCATCCCGGGCGGGTTCTCCTACGGCGACTACCT
>DATJKO010000525.1:0-3881 GCA_035491355.1 Pyrinomonadaceae bacterium | reverse complement strand
CGTATGCGTTTACTGAGCAAGGTGTCGCGATGCTCTCAAGCGTGCTGCCGTGCGAACCGTTTGATGTCCATCACGAAGCGGAATCCACCATCGTTGCCGCCAAACGTTCCAGCGCGGCCGTGGGGTCGGCGCAGCGACCGGTGTGCACTGGCGAAGTTTGAATGACCGTGCTGCGTGGAGCCACGAGCCAGTGAAAACGCTGGCGCTGAGGTAACTGCCCAATCGAGCCCGCTTCATTACCGCCGCGACAGATGATGGGAATCGATGCCAAATGCTTCCGCACCAGTTCCAAATCAACCGTCGGATCGAGCGCAAGCAAGCGCGACTCATCCAACTTGATGCGTGCCTCTAAAAACGACAGATCGGGACACGAGACGATTACGCCCACGTTGATAAACTCTTCGCGATCGACCTTCGGCACGACGCGAATTACCGCATAGTCATACCTGAATTTATCGGGCACGAATCGCCTCCTCAACGAAGTTGCGAGGCTCGCCGAGACGTCTCGTCAAGTAATCGAAGTAAGCTCGCCTGGTTTCCGCAATCGTACTAAATGGAGAGTTATCTTTCATCCAGTCGTCGGGAACAAGATTCACGGTTCGCTCGATCACATCTTCCGTGATCGCGGAGGTCATCATTCGATCTGCCGCTTCAATCGCGCCGGCGAACGGCAACAGGATGTGCTCCTTGATCAGCGCGAACGGATCTTTGCTGCGTTTGTCCATGTCGGTCCAGGAATGGTGGAAGTACAAAGCGGCACCGTGATCGATTAACCACAGTTTGCGATGCCACATCAATAGATTTGCATTCCGCGGTGTGCGATCGACATTCGTGACATAAGCGTCGAACCAGACGATCCGTGAAGCGAGACCCGCCTCGGGTTTCTCAGCCACCGGATCAAACATCACTGAACCCGGCAGATAGTCGAGCGCGAGATTCAAACCGCCGCTGGCGCGAATGAGATCCTGTATCTCCGGGTCGGGTTCCGTCTTCGCGATCTCCGGATCAAGTGTGACGAACACCAACTCCGGCACCAACAACCCGGCGGCGCGCGCCAACTCGCCCGCGATCAACTCCGCGATAAGCGCCTTGGGCCCCTGTCCCGCGCCGCGAAACTTGAGCACGTACATGCCATCATCGTCAGCCTCGATGATGGCCGGCAGCGAGCCACCCTCGCGCAGCGGAGTTACGTATCGTGCAGCATTTACAGTTCGCATTTCAGCGTCAACACAAGCAGAAGCAGAATGAGCAATCCAACTCTCCGCGTCCGTAATGATGCAGTTTAACTAAGATTTCCCGCAAAGGCGCAAAGACGCAAAGAAAAGAGTGCCTTGGCGCCTTTGCGGGAGCACCTACTTTCAAACTGCACCAACCACGAACATGACACACCCGATCGTGTAGGCCACGATGGAGATCCAGATCGAATATAATGTGCTGCCAAAACAAGAAACCTGTTCGTGGAGTCAGATCCAAACATATGAATCGCCTAACACTCTCGCTTCTCGTTCTCATTCTTTCATCATTAACGACCAACGCGCAAAACTGGCCGTCGTTTCGTGGGCCAAACGCCTCGGGTGTGGCTGACGGATCGAAGCCGCCAATCACCTGGGACGTCCAAAAGTGGAACAACGTCCTTTGGAAAACGGAGATTCCCGGTCTCTCGCATGCGAGTCCGATCGTGTGGGACAACTACATCTTCGTGATCACCGCCGTCAGCAGTGATGCGCAAACGGGATTCATAGCGAAGGATCGCGGGATCGGATTGGCAACCGACAACGTCAAGCACACTTGGACGATCTATGCTTTGGACAAACGGAACGGAAAAGTTTTTTGGACCAACAGTCCGTACGAAGGTGTGCCGCGAGCCCGTCGCCACGTCAAAGCAACCCAAGCTAATTCGACACCAGTGAGTGACGGACGTTACGTTGTCGCGCTGTTTGGTTCCGAAGGCCTCGCTTGTTACAGCATGAAGGGCAAGCTGCTCTGGAAACAGGATCTTGGTGTGTTGAATCCAGGACTCTGGGACGACAAGGAATCATCGTGGGGACACTCCAGTAGCCCGATCATCTATCGCGACCTCGTAATCGTCCAGGCAGATGGACACACACAGTCGTTCATGGCCGCATTCAATCTGAAAGACGGCAAACAGGCGTGGCGCGTCGAACGCAACGAGATCACGTCGTGGGCCACGCCAACGATCTACCAGGGCAAGGATCGCACGGATCTGATCGCCAACGGTGGTCGATATATCCGCGGGTACGATCCGTTAACCGGCAAGGAGATCTGGCGCTTCGCCGATAACGAAACGCAGGTGAAGATGCAGGCGCCACTCGTCGCTCACGATCTGATCTACATCACCGGCGGCTATCCACCGGGACGTGCGATGTACGCCTTCCGCCCCGGCGCAATCGGCGACATCTCGCTCAAGTCCGGCGAGGAGAAGAACGCGTACATTGCGTGGCGTTCGACGAAAGGCAGTCCTTATACACCGACGCCAGTGATCTATGGCGATCAACTTTACGCGCTTGCCGATAACGGTGTGCTCAGTTCTTACGACGCGAAGACAGGTGAACTGATCTACCAGCAGCGACTCCCGAGTTCGTTTAGCGCTTCGCCGGTTGCAGCGGACGGTAGGTTATACCTGGCGAGTGAAGACGGCGACGTGTTTGTCGTAAAGGCCGGCAGACAATACGAGTTGCTGTCGCGGAATACGATGGGCCAGCCGCTGATGGCGACGCCGGCCCTCTCGCAGGGAATGCTGATCGTGCGGGGTGACAAAGCGATCTACGCGTTAGGAGAACGCAAAACCGCGCGGAACTAATACTGACTCGACGTATTATTTCTTCGCTGCGGTTTCCTTCTTCTCAACCGTCGGAGGTGCGCCGGCGATTGGCAGATCGGAACTAAACATGTCGACGACGCATTTCCAATTGCCGTCGGCTTGTTTCTTCCATACTGCTAAATACTTGCCTTTGTCAGTCTTTGGTTTGCCGGCGGCATCGGTCTCGTTCATTTCATACGTGCCGCTGGTGTAGCCGAGATCGCCGGACTTCGCGACTTCAGCTTTAGTCGCTTTCCACCCACCACCAAAGCCCGGCGTATTGAACATCGACTGCCACATTGCGCGCGCGCCGGCCTTGCCATGTATCACCGGACTATTCGGCGGCAGCACCTGAGCATCATCGGAGTAGTACCAAGCGGTCTTGTCAGCATCCTTCGCGCTGGCCGCCTTCGACCACTCGTTATCAAGGTTTTTTAAAGTGGATTCGTCCGCCGCACGCGTGTCAGCCGTGTGCGTCTCGGTGGCGGTCTTGGGTTCGCAGGCAGTCGTCAGTAATAGCGCAAGAAGAATCAACAAAGTTCGTTCTGTGATTAGAGTAGATCTGGGCATTCGGGGAACCTCGCTGAGTGGGAGTTAAAGAGCGCGACAACCCTATGCCTGCCCAACCACAATGTCAAACATGGATTCCGGGGAACGATGCTGTGATGCAGCCCAACTTTATGAAACTAACAACTCGCATCCTGACGTTGTTGTTATTGACAACCGTTGCAACCGCCCAGGAACAGAAACGCACATCACCACCTTCGACAACTGAATTAGCCGAGGGCGGCCGTCCATTTCCGGAGTACGTCGGAACGCCTCAATACATCTATCGCATCGAAACCGACGGCTCGATCACTTATCTGATGACGATGGAAGAGTACCGGAAAAAGAAGAACAATTAACGACCGTGGTCCCGGTTTAAATAAGGAGAAGACCGTTCCATTACGAAGAATACGCAAGGTAGCGACTCTGAAGGACGTGGTAAGCACCTTGAAGAAATACGCAGGTTAGTTCGCGAGAAATACGCAGGTTAGTTCGCGAGAAATACGCAGGTTAG
>DATJKO010000524.1:0-5010 GCA_035491355.1 Pyrinomonadaceae bacterium | reverse complement strand
CATCCGTGGATGGTTCGTTCCCGGGTTCTGGCCGATGACGAAGATCGCGTCCGCGAGATCGAAGTCTTCGAGCGTGACCGTTCCCTTCCCGACGCCGATCGTCTCATTCAACGCCGAACCGCTCGACTCGTGACACATGTTCGAGCAATCGGGAAGATTGTTCGTGCCAAACTGTCTGACAAAGAGTTGATAAAGAAACGCCGCTTCGTTACTCGTGCGGCCGGACGTGTAGAAGATTGCCTGGTCGGGATAGTTGAGTGAATTGAGCTCGTCGGCGATCAGTTCAAACACATCTGCCCAACTAATCGGTTCGTAATGCGTCGCGCCGCGCGTGAGCACCAGCGGATGCGTAATCCTTCCCTGCGCCCCGAGCCACTGGTCCGATTGCAACGCCAGGTCCGCCACACTCCACTGCTGAAAGAACTCCGGCGTGACTCGTTTCGTCGTCGCTTCGTCGGCTATATGCTTCGCGCCATTCTCGCAAAACTCGAAGTGCGATCGTTGCTGATCGGGCTCCGGCCAGGCGCAACCAGGACAGTCGATGCCGCCAACCTGATTCACTTTCAGCATCGTTCTTACGCCGCGAATCAGCCCTGTCTCGGCGGAAAGGGTTTTCACTGTCGCCACGATCGCCGGCAGACCACCGGCACTCTTTGTTTCCTTCGACATCGTTGCTCAGATTATGTTAAAAGCCTGACGACGATCAATCTCAAGGACACAACTATATGACCCATTCGCGCCCCGTTAGGTCGCTTCTTCTACTCGCTCTTTGTCTCGCAACCTTTAAAACAATCGCCACGGCCCAGGCTCAAATCAAACCCGGCCGCGATCCCAATCAACCAATCGATCAGGAATACACAAATAAGATCAGGGAATATACAACCGAGCCGTTCTTCAACTCGCCGTTGACTGACTACCTGCCCGCCTCGACAAACGTGCCGACACCGAAGGCAGTGCTCGGCGACGTCGCGGGCGCGCCCGGCAAGCTGCCGTATGCAGAAGACGTTTACAAGTACATGCGGATGCTGGAGCGAGCGAGTCCCCGCGTGAAGGTCTACTCGATCGGCACGACTGAAGAGGGACGCGAGATGATCGCCGTGGCGGTGGCGTCGGAACAGTTACTGTCGAAACTCGAAGAGAACCGCGCGCGGCTGCACAAACTCGCCGACCCGCGCACAATCAACATGAACGACGACGAAGCCGATAAACTCGTCGCCGCTTCGTTTCCCATCTACTACATCACCGGGACGATTCACTCGCCTGAAACAGGCTCGCCGACAGCGTTGATGGAACTCGCGTATCGTCTCACAGTCGACAACAGCCCATACGTGAAAGCGATTCGCGACAACATGGTGACGTTGATCACTCCCGTCGTCGAGGTCGATGGCCGCAATCGCATGGTCGACATCTACAACTGGCACCTCGCGAACCCGAACAATAATTGGCCCGGCCTGGTCTACTGGGGACACTACGTCGCCCATGACAACAATCGCGACGCGATCGGTTTGTCGTTGAAGCTCACGCGCAACGTGCTCAACACGTACCTGTCATGGAAACCGCAGGTCCTGCACGACCTGCACGAATCAGTTCCGTATCTCTACGACAACACGATCGGCGATGGTCCGTACAACGCCTGGGTCGATCCGATTCTGACCGACGAATGGCAGATGATCGGCTGGAACAACGTCTCCGAGATGACGAAGTTTGGTATGCCCGGCGTGTTCGCGCATGGCGACTTCGACACGTGGTCGCCAGGCTATTTGATGTTCATCGCCGCGACGCACAACGGTATCAGCCGTCTGTACGAAACGTTTGGGAACGCCGGCGCCGACACAGTCGAGCGATCGCTGTCGCCGGGCGAATACCAGCGCACGTGGTACAAACAGAACCCGCCACTGCCGAAAGCAAAATGGTCGCAGCGCAATAACAACAACTATCAGCAGACCGCGTTGTTGACGACCATGCATTACTTCGCCAACAACGGCAAACTGTTTCTCAAAAACTTCTACCTGAAGAGTAAGCGCTCGATCGACAAACCGAAGGTTGAAGGTCCAGCGGCGTACGTGCTGCCCGGTAATGAAACGCGCGCCGGCAATCAGGCCGAACTGCTGCGCACGCTCCAAGCGCAGGGAGTGGAGATCAGCAAAGCAACCGCGGCGTTCACAGTGCCAGTCAGGCGAAAGGGCGGAGCAGAAGGACCAAGACCGTCCCCGAGTCCGGGCGCGTCGCCGGCCCCTGCTGCCAAAACAGAAGACCGGACGTTCCCTGCGGGCAGTTACATCGTCCGCATGGACCAACCCTACAGCCGTATCGCGGATGCTCTGCTCGACTATCAATACTGGGCGCCAAACGACCCCCAGACTGACATCTACGACGACACCGCCTGGACCATGGGTGAACTCGCGAACGTCGAAGTCGTTCGCGTGGTCGATGCGAAGGTGTTGCAAGCGCCGATGGACCGCGTGACGACTGAAATAAAGTCGCCCGGCGGAATCACCGGAAGCGCCAACACGGTCTATCTCGTCAATCACACCGCTGATAACGCGCTCGTCACGTTTCGCTATCGTTTGAAGGACGTCGAGATGGAAGCCGCGGAAGAACCGTTCGAAGCCGCGACGCATAAGTTCAACCGCGGTTCCGTCATCATTCGCCGCGCGCCCGAAGAAGAATTACGTCGCGTTGCGAACGAGCTCGGCATTCAGGTGTATGCCGTCGCGGATGCGCCGTCAGTTAAGACGCATCCACTGCGCGCCGCACGCGTCGCGATCATGCACACATGGCTCAGCACGCAGGACGAAGGCTGGTACCGGCTCGGTTTCGATCAACTGCAAGTGCCGTTCACGTACATCAGCACGCAGGACGTCGCGCGCGAAACAAATCTGAGGGGCAAGTACGACGTGATCCTGTTTGGTCCAGTCGGACGCGGAACTCAGGCCATCGTCAACGGCATGCCGATGTACGGCAATCCCCTGCCGTGGAAAAAGACGACGCTGACGCCAAATCTCGGCGGCATCGACGAAACTGACGACATGCGTCCGGGCCTCGGTTGGGGCGGATTGCAGAACTTGCAGAAGTTCATCAAGGACGGTGGACTGTTCATCACTGTCGACGACACGTCAGACTTTGCCGTGAACCTCGGATTCACTGCCGGTGTCGGGACGAGTCGCTCATCAAGGCTGCGTGCAGTCGGCGCGATTCTGCGAACGAAAGCAGTCGACTCCAGTAGTCCGATCGCCTACGGCTACGGCGACTCGCTCGCGATGTACTGCATGAATGGTCCAATCTACAGCATCAGCAACGGCGTTGGCGGACGAGCGCCGCGCTCGACGCCGAGAGCTACCGGCCGCGGCACTCCTGACGATCCCGATCAGCCGCAGGGACGTCCGCCGGTTGAGATTCCCGAGCCGCCGGCGCGCGTCGAAGTATGGCAAGCGCCGCCGGTAACGGACGAACAGCGACGCAACGCCGTCGGACTGATTCCGCCGAACCAGCGTCCGCGCGTCGTGATGCGTTACGCCGACAGTCGCGATTTGTTTGTCTCCGGACTGTTGGATGGCGGCGATGAGATCGCGCAGCGGGCGGCCATCATCGACGTGCCGTCCGGCAACGGCCACGTGCTCCTGTTTTCAACCAACCCATTCTGGCGCGGACAGACGAGGGGAAGTTATTTCCTCATTTTCAACGCCATCATGAACTGGGACAATCTGAACGCCGGCCGAAAACTGGACGCGAAGTGAGACAAAACCTGGGCTGTGCACAAAAGTCTTAGCCGGATCGTTGCGGCTTCGCCGCCTCGATGTGCGGCGAGGCTATGCCTCGCCGTTAAGACTACCCTTGACGCCGCGGCTTCGCCGCTCGTTCGGGCTTTGCCCTAAGGTTTTTGGACCAGAGGTCGAACGAGGGGCGCAGCCCCAATGAAGAAAAGACCTTTACGGCAAGGCAGAGCCTTGCCTCACATCGGGGCGGCAAAGCCGCGCCCAGGTGACGTCGGCAAAGCCGCGCCCAGGTGACGTCGGCAAAGCCGCGCACCCATCACGGCGGCATGGTCCCGGACGCGTCATTTTTCCGCTGAAATACATAGACAATTCCAAACACAACTGTCACTAATGACAGTTATCTTCAGTCCTCAGTCCGCGTACACTCGACCGCGATTCTTCAATAGTCATCCGGATCTAGTGAATCACCTTCGCTAGTCGAAAAAGACCGTTTCTCAAACTGAAGGAGTAATTACCAGAGCCATGGAGAGAATTGTTGTCGTGATAGCTCGGATACTGACGATGGTCATGCTTGTAACGCCGCTGACGACAGCACCCGTGGCAGCGCAGACCAAGGTGACTGGACCAACCGACCGAACCGTGTTGCCCATCCCTGAACCGAAAGTTCCAGCAATCACCACGTTCGATGCCCGGGACGCTACGCCTCCGCCTCGATTTGTGGTCGAAGCGCCGAAGGGCGCGCCCAATGTTCTAATCGTGCTCATCGACGATATGGGCTTTGGTATGTCCGAAGCGTTTGGCGGTCCTATTCATATGCCGACAGCCACGCGCCTCGCCAACAATGGGCTGCGCTACAATCAGTTTCACACCACTGCGCTCTGCTCGCCGACTCGGGCGGCCCTGATGAGTGGTCGCAATCATCACGTCACCAACTTCGGTTCGATTGCTGAAACCGCCACAGCTTTTCCCGGACAAACCGGCCAGCGTCCTGAAAGCGTAGCCTACCTCGCGGAGATGGTGAGACTGAACGGCTACAGCACGGCCCAGTTTGGGAAGAACCACGAGACCGCGCCCTGGGAAGTTAGCCCGTCGGGACCAACCGATCGATGGCCTACTCGTTCCGGCTTCGACAAGTTCTATGGCTTCATGGGTGGCGAGACAAATCAATGGGCGCCGTTGCTCTACGATGGGATGACTCAGGTCGAACTACCGAAGGATCCGAACTATCACTTCATGACGGACATGACCGATAAAGCGATTGCCTGGATGGGATATCAGAAATCGCTCACGCCGG
>DATJKO010000523.1:0-4626 GCA_035491355.1 Pyrinomonadaceae bacterium | reverse complement strand
GACGCGAAAGACCTCAGCCGGTTGATTGCACCCGACTTTTAACCCGATACTTTCGGAAAGCCATGGCAAAGAGTAAGACGTTCGCGCCAAACGTAGTCGAAGCATTGAGGAAGGCAAAGATCCTCGGCGTCCGCAGCGGGACTACGCATCGCTACACAGGTGTGTGGGTTGTAGTCGTTGACGATCATGTCTTTGTGCGTTCATGGAACGACAAAGCAAGCGGCTGGTTTCGCGCGTTTAAGACCGAGCCCGCGGGCACGATCCAGGCAGGAGAACTCGAGATCGTGGTCGAAGGAAAACTTGTGCGCAGCGCGCGAGTTCGCGACGCAGTTACCGCGGCGTACGCTGAGAAGTATCCGACGAAGGGTTCGAAGAAGTGGGTCGAGGGATTTGCCGAACCCGCACGAGTCCTCACAACCCTCGAGTTCGTCCCAATCCAAAGAAACCAAACGACTTCACATCCCAGTTGTCGACTTTCTGTTTAGTTTCAAGGTTCCAGAGGAAGCTCTGCCGCCGGCCGGCGACAGCGACCAACTTTCCGTCGTTACTAAACGAGATCCCATTGTACGAATCAGCCGGCCCGCCTTTCGCGGCTAGTACAGTCACGGCCGCAGTGTTGAGATCGTAAAGGAGCGCTTCGGTTTCGGAAGCGTATCCGAGTACGTTTCTTCCGAACGTCAGATCCCTCGGGTCACCTCGTTGACGCAAAATTGTGCGCGGCGAACGCCACCTACCAACGGTCCAAAGCAAGACGTCGCCTTTACCTGTTGCCGCGGCAAACAGTTTTCCGTCATGTGAGAACGCGATGCGAGGGATGGAGGTCGCTTGACTCGTTCCGTAGAGCAGATTCACGACGACGGACCGGTCCGCGAGTTTCCAGATCGTTACGCCGCCCTCATCACTAAAGCCGTAACTCGCCGCCGCCAGTACGCCGTCAGGCGACAACGCCACGTCGCGAACACGATGGTCGGGCGTCTTCAACTTGCCGACCAAAGCATCGTTCGCTTCCGTGGACTGCTGGGCCAGTGCGACGGCTGCGACGAGAATAATTAGGGTTACTGCGCAAATGGTCTTCTTCATTGGTTCACCGATTGTAGGTCGAGGTATTCGGTTTTGCACAAAAAGGTCCCGAAGCTTAGTTACTTTCTCTGCGTATTCTGCGTATCTCGGCGGCCTCTGCGTTGAAAGGTGCCATTAACCGCAGAGTACGCGGAGGGACGCCGAGGAACGCAGAGAAGACAACGCGCTCAAAGAATACTCTTCATGCAAAGCCGAAGTATTCTGAACTGTGTTACGATTTCAGGCACGCACCGCCAAGCGAAAGTGAGAGTCAAGATGATCACTAAGTCGTCACTGTTGCTGACTCTGTTCCTCGTCCTGAGCGCCGCTCAATCATTGAACGCGCAACCTCGCAATCTGTTGCAGAACGCCGACGCGAGTCACGGAAAAGAGTCGTGGCGTCCGTTTGGTGACACTGCCGTCGAGACGCTGGGCGGCTACTCGTCTTTTGTGGTCCGTAACGGCGGTAACTTCTCGCAGGACGTTGAGTTGCCTAAGGATGCAAGCGGACAATTCGCGGTGTTCGTCGGTCGCGGATCGATCGACCGGGTTAATTCGGGGGGCGGGATTACCGGCATTCCGTACTTGTACGGTTACATGATGCAGCCATCGCATGGTCCTGACGAAAAGGAAATACTCGCGTATTTGCAAGGCCAGGGTATGCTGGCCCAAATCCGCTTCGTAGACGAGTGGGCAAACATGTGGGGCGTTTTTGAAGTGCCTCGGGGCACCACAAAAATTCGCTTCCTTCTGTGTCAAGGGTTACAGAAAAACGTGCCGCACGATGGCTCCGCGGCACGCTTCACAACTCTCGGACTCTATTTGTTTCCTACTAAAGAAGACGCGGGAGCGTTCGTCTCACAGTATCGATAACCTCACGAGCGCTCGGGATGCACTAGTAAGACTCGGAAAGTGATGTAGCCGAGCGTCAGAATCGCTCCAAAAATGATCGTCACCGCTACAGCTTGCCCGTGGGCCCAGGGCCGCAACATGCCGCCAATGATCTGAAATACAAGCGTCGGCTCGAACAGAACGTCCCAACTGTTCCACCGCAGGAACCTGCCGAGAAAAATCGCAAACCCGCTCAGCATCAGAGACACCATCGCAAAGACCCAACCGCACGCCTGGCCAAAACTGCGCGCCACGATCGACTGCACATCAATGAGTGAAAGGTATCCAACCAGCAACCCTGTCCCCGCACACGAAAGCAACAGCGCCAGGTCGTACCACTGCGGCGCCTGCGACGCGCGAGTGAGATGAACTATGTCCGTCAGAATGTAAGGCGCGTTTGGCAGGAACAATAACCACAGACTCAAGAGCGCCGTCTGCATGATCCAATGGACGCGCCGATGACTTGCGATGCGCAGCACCGAGCTCAGGAACAGCGGTATGCATGCAAGAAAAAGATTTGCGAGGAGAAACTTGTAATACCCGGAGTGCGTTCGTTCAATTCGCACCGCTACCATACAAGCGCACCAGAAAAGCAGCCCGGACACCACGAGAAATCTTCTGACGTCAACGGATCTAAAAATGTCACGCATTGTGATCACCTGCATTGCTTTTCACCTCGTCAAGAGAATTGCTGCCAGCACCGTTGGCACGATCTGCATCGGCACGTTGTCCCAACCACGCGGCGAGAACGCCTCGACCAGCGTGCAGACCAGCGCAATCAGCGGAAGCGCAATAACGGAATGAGTATCGAAGTGTAGTTGTGGACTGATCGCTACGCCGACGAAGAGAGCCACTAACGAGGCCGCGAGTACGGCTAGAGAGCCTTCGAATGTTTTAGTGACGAGCCTGCCGCCAACAGAAAATCGATAACGATGCCGGCCCCAACGTACTCCTGCGGGCTCGCCCGCAGCGTCACCCAACCCGCCCACCAGGTACCCAACCATCGCCAGCGGACCGAAAAAGACATTGCTTGTCATGCCGCCGATCAGCGTCGCGAAGTACGGGATGATGATGTAGTAGGTGCGATTCGGTCGGTCCTGTTCGCGTGCGAGCGCTTCGTAGAGTCTGTGCCCCCGGCCGCGCACAACAGCGAAACCGACGACGAGGGTGACCATCGTTCCAAACACGCAAACCGCCCAAAACCCGCCTAAAACCTGAACGAATACGGCGGATGTGAAGATCAGGACGTGGAAAACCTTGCGCGTGTATCCGGTCCGGAGTCGAAGTCTCGACTTCAAGTGGGCGGCAAAGCGCAGACAGGAGTAGGACCAGGCAAGCGCGAGCAGGCTGGCGATTATCGCAGTGGTCGGGTTCGGCAAAGTCACGACAGCATAAATACCACAAGTACTTTGCTATGCCAAGTACTTTCTCGCGGTCAGTGAAAGGCGTGTGATTCGGCGGCAACAGAGTTTACAATTCCACATCCTGTTACCAGTTCATGTCGATCCCAAAACCATGAAAAGAAATCTTCTCCTTAGCTCGCTGCTTTTACTCGCCTTTTCATTCTCGGTCTACGCTCAAGTACCGCCGCTGCCGAAATTGCTTTCCCTGCGCGAGCAACAGGTCGTCCGCGAGGGCTGGCTGAAGAAGCGTTTCGACACGATGCTGCTGCCAATGATGCGTCGAAACAACATTGAGATGTGGATCGTCACGAACGAGGAGTTTCATTCGGATCCAGTGACTGCATCCATCGCGCCGCCGCTTCCCTACGTCGGCCGGCGCGACTTCTTCATCTTTGCGGATCGCGGAGGAAACAAGCTGGATCGCATAGCTTTAGTTCGTTATCCCGAAGAGCACCTGAAGTACTTCTTCGAAGTACTCAATCCTCCCGGCCGAGAAATCGCGACCACACTCGGCCGCATTGTGGCCGAGCGAGCCCCAAAAACGATCGCGCTCAACATCGGCGGCGCGCGAGGTGCAACTGACGGGCTCACACATGAGGCGTACAAGTTCCTGGCGGATGCGGTTGGGCCAACCAATGCTTCACGGTTTGTGTCCGCGGCGCCGCTGATCGTCGAGTACATGGACACGCGTTTGCCGGAAGAGCTCGAACACTATCGAACGGCGGTGGAAGTTACGGACATCCTGACGCAGCGCGCGTTTTCAAACGAGGTGATCACTCCGGGTAAGACCACGGTCGGCGACGTCCGCTGGTGGTTTCTGCAACAAGTCAACAAGCTGGGGCTCGATGTCTGGTTTCAACCCGACTTGCGTCTGCAACGACACAACGAGGATCCGGGAAAGACGCAACAATTCTTGAGCGTCACCGAGGAGTCGGCGGTCATTCAGCGCGGCGACGTTATTCACATCGATTGCGGTGTGAACTACATGGGGCTGAGTACGGATTGGCAAAAGATGGGATACGTGTTGCGCGACGGCGAAAAAGATGTTCCGGAAGGATTGAAGAAAGCTTTGACGAATACCAACCGGCTTCAGGATGCGCTTTTCACACACATCAAACCGGGTGCTAAAGGCTTCGAAGTCTACGACGCGACGATGGAGGACATGAAGAAGCAAGGCATCGAAGCGATGATCTATTCGCACTCGGTTGGCACTCAGGGACATGCGCTTGGCGCCAGTGTCGATTTCCGCCGCGCGTCCGCCGGCGCTACGTTG
>DATJKO010000522.1:0-5644 GCA_035491355.1 Pyrinomonadaceae bacterium | reverse complement strand
GTCTTTTCCGTCGTTTCGCGGCGTGAGTTGAGGCGTCGCCGGAAACCAGGTGAGCTGCCAATCAACGAACAAAGGTGACCATGGCTGACGTTCCCACAAATCGACCAAACGTTCAGGTGAGATCTCAACTCCGCTGGCAGTCCGGAAGCGGATTTGATCTTCAAGGTCCGGTTTACGTTCCAGATCTTTGACGAGCCGCTCCACCCAACGGTTCCACTCCGCCGCAGTTAAGTCTTTGTCAGTGCGCAAAGTCCGCGTAGCAAGATCGGCAACTGATTGCTCCACCAATGACGCCTCGTTCATCAAATTCACCAGTACTTCCGCACGCGGTGCAAAGTTTTTCATCGCACCGGCGATCTCATTAACGCCCGCGGAGATGCTGAACGACTGTACTGGTTTGTCTTTGACTTCAACTTCGCCGGTTTTGACGATCTCTTCCGGCAACCGGCACGGGAGCGGATTTGGAAACTGATGCTTCGTGATCGTCCCGGAGTTCTGAACGACGATCACCGGATCGGAAGGCGCCCAGAATCGCGGCGCTGGATCCGAGCGCAGTTCGA
The DNA here is from genome assembly GCA_035491355.1 of Pyrinomonadaceae bacterium. Classification (GTDB taxonomy): domain Bacteria; phylum Acidobacteriota; class Blastocatellia; order Pyrinomonadales; family Pyrinomonadaceae; genus PSRF01. The sequence goes on along the minus strand of DATJKO010000522.1, from coordinate 5,084 downwards.
GTTGCGCGGGCAACGTGGCTTTCAGTCGATCGGGCAGTGGGCGCAACGTCTGGAGTAGCCCATCGCGTTCGGTGCGCAGCGTGCGCACGCGATCGGCGAGCTTGCGACAGTCGTCGGTGTCGTCTTTGAGGTTCGCGTCCGGGTCAAACGACTTCGCCGTCAGTTTCCACCACCACGCGTACAAGTCCTGCTGCAATGCAGCGACCTCGCGAGTCAGTGCATCCGCGGCGGATTGCTGCTCGTTAAGTTGCTTCAACGCGGCGAGTTGCGCGGGTGCCGGTTTGACGTCCGTCTGTTTCGCAGTCTCGGCAGGATCTTTCGGAAAGGCGTTCTCATTTCCCGCGCGCGGACGGATGGACCAGACCTTTCCCGCCTCAACAGTCGAGAACCACTGCTGGTGAACCACGTGATCGCGTGGCGCCGTGTTCCAACTGCCGACCAGCGATTCAGGTTGCCTGTAGATAACCGCCTCGAGTGCTTTCCACAGGTACGGTCTATCCTTCCCGCCACTGAATTCGCTGGAGACCAGCGAGACGAGCGCGTCCTCCGCGTTGTTGCCAACACCCACTCGGAAGGGCCGCGGCGGAACCTGCGCGACATTCTCAACTACGGGCGCGCCCGGGTAGCCGAGCATCGTCCCTTTGTAACTGGAGGTCCAGTAGTTGATGTGCGCTACCATGCCGTGAAACACGCAACTTCGATCGAGCACGTTTGCGAGTGGAGACTCTGAATCAGTGCGCCAGCCAATAGCACTCAGCACCTCGGCCGGTGTCGCAGGCTTCTCGTTTACTTGGGCGCGGTTCTCGTCGAGTTGAGCGCGAATCTTCTTTAAGGGTTCGTTCTTCTCGTCGCGATACCAGCCAAGCAGCAGATAAGACAGCGTCGTTTCTCTTGGCACACTCCCGGTGTTCGCCGGGTTGCGAAGATCGTTGAGCGTGTCATGAAACGAGAGAATATTGCGGTTCTCGGCGAGAAACGCGGTGAACGTCGGCGAACCGGTGCACGAGTTTCCGATCGCGGTGATGGTAGTGTGCTCCCCGTCAAACTTCGCTGAAGCGAACTCTTCCAGCGGAACAGCTTTGCCGACGTTTCTCGCCTGATACTTCTCCGCGCCCTCAAAGAGCAGGTTGCTTTCGGCCTTCGGATCGTTCAGCAGACCACTGTCGACGAACCAGGCTTTTGGTTTCTGCGATTCCGCACCGCGACGCGAGAAACGAACGATTACCCACTGGTCCGGCAGCGCCGGAAACTCGAGGGAACCATTCTTGTAGGAATGCCGCAGTCCTGACGGCACCACCCAGTGCACGTACACTCCGCGGTTTTCATCCCTGGGCCAGACAGTTTCGGGAGCGAGCAGTTGATCCGTCGACTTGTTTTCATACCTACGCGTGGCGCCGAAAAATGGCTTCGGACCAGGCGCGCTCAACGCACTCGTCAGCTTGGCATAGTTCTGCGAGACGCGGGCCCAACGACCGCTGTTCGCAGTGTAGTTATCATCAACGATCAAAGCGCCTCGCTTGTTGATGACCAGATCGTCAATCACCAGCGCCTGAACTTTTATTGGTACAAGCAGATGCTCCATAACCTCTCAGTTTTCCCTAGTTCACTTCAATCGATAACCTCTCAGTCTTCTCTTGTGCCTTCCGGTGCCTCTTTGTGGCTCGAGTCTTCTCTTGTGCTTTCTTGTGCCTCTTTGTGGCTCACTTCCACTCAATAACCTGCTCTTCAGGTCTCCGAATCATCTTCGCCGCAAACTGCGCCGAACCCGCGCACCCCAACTTGCTCTTCAGATCGCTGACATCGATCACCCCATCGACCGCCTCGCTGCGCCGCAGATTCTTGACGTTCAATGTTTGCACCGGCTGCCCAAACTCAACCTCACCTTTGCTACTCACACCAAACGTCAAACCCTCGCGTGGCTCGCGAATCACGATCTGATTGAGTGCTCCGCGCCCGAGACACAACAGCACGCCGTCAGCGATCTGATCGAAGCGCAGGATGTTCGGCATGTTTTGATCGGGCGCGCCGCTGCTGGTCGCCGTGACCTCAATACCGGGCCAGTTCGTCACGATGCTCGAACGCAACAGAAACCCGGACTTCGGAATCTCCATGTAGCTCTCTTGTGGCTTCCATTCCGGGTTCTTGCCCTGCAAACGCAACCGGTGCTGATAGACAATCCGCGACAGCGCCGACTGCAAATCTTTTCGCGCGGAAATGTCCTGGTCCTGAGGCAGCACACGCGCAGCGAGGCTGAGCGCGCCATCAACCAACGCATCGATCCAGTTATCGTCCAGATGAAAGAAGCGCACCGATTCAGGCGGAAGCAGCGACGCATGCGGCACGAGGTAGTGAAACGGCACCGGATAAAGCATCACCAACCGCGCCAGCCATTGGATCAAATCGTCCGCAATCGCGATCTGTTCGTTTTTCGGCTTCGGTTCGCCGGCAGGAACGAACGAGGTGCTGTGCAACCTCAGAAACGCATCAAGCTGCTGCGCAAACTCGAGCGCGTTTTGATAACTCTCGACAAACAGTCGCAAACCTTTGGAGAACGCCGGTGACGACAACGCCAGCAGGCGGCCGAGTTCCCACGCCGCCGCGTACGACACGTCCATGATGCCGGTCTTGTCGTCGAAGATCAGCGCTTCATCGGCGCGGAGGAAAGTCTTCGCGTTACGGCGGCGCACGACCGGCGACAATGGACCACGATACCAGGCCATGGTTGTCGTGCTGTCGAGCGGTTTGTAATCCACGGGCACGTAACCACGTTCGAGCGCCTGGTTCACATGCGTGCTTGCTGTCGGCGCTGGTAGTTTGACTCCGAAGATCGTCGAGTTCTTGCGCAGCCCACCCATTAGACCGGCAAACGTGTCGTGACCACTGCTGTCGCACACGAAGGTCCAATCCGCGAGCGTTATCAAGCGTATGCGCGTCGCCGGCAGACCTTGCTCCGGCGATCTCCCAATCACGTCTTCCCAGCCTTCGAGCGAGATGAGATGGATCGTGTTTGTTCCCTTCTGCGGAAAACGGTTTGCGACGAGCACCGAGAACTCGCCGTTCGCCACCATGTCCAACGGAACCTTATTCGCAGTGTCGACGTGGCGGATGTGCGCGAGCAACGGCAAGTCGTCCCGACGCGGGCAGATTTTCAGGAACAGTTTCAGATCGAGATCGAGCAGACGAACGGGCGTGTTGGGATCTTCCTTCCGAGTGAATCGCGGAAGGACCAGCGATTTGTTCAACTCGAGACGCGTCCAGAATTCCTGCTTCGCGGGATCGGCGGTGAGGTCGTCAGTCTCGCGAGGTGTCAGGTCAGCTACAGTGCCCGTCTTCATCTCGACGCCACCGGCAACGATCTCCTCCTCCGAGAGCACGAGCAACGCGAGCCACGGTTCGCGCTTCGCGCCGTCCCACAGCGTTCGCTCCCACGGCAGATTGCGCGAGCGCATAATCAAATGCGGCAGTACGTTTTGATATCCAGCGACCCCACCCGCCGGAGGAAAGAAGGCATGTACTTCATCGGGCTCGATCGAATAGCGCGGCGCGAGAACTTCAAAACTCTGATCGCGATAGTAGTGTCGTTCCGCTTCGCCTTCGAGCTTCACTGTCTGTTGCAGAACAAACCGGTACGAACCACCGGGAAGCGGCGCTTTGTAGTTGTCGTACAACTTCATCAACTCTGATTCGGGGGCCATTCGTTTACCTGCCAGGAGCTCTGAGAAGTTTTCCCGCAAAGGCGCAAAGAAGAGGTTCTTGAACGAGTCAACATACTCTCTGTCCTCTGAACACGACTCTGTTTAAACAACACCACTCAATATCTATCCTGCCACCTTTGCGCCTTTGCCTTTGCGTCTTTGCGCCTTTGCGGGAACTTTTCCTTACAGCACCGCGACTGAACCAGCCAGCGGATCTGCTTGCAACTCGCGGAAGCGAACGTCGGGTTCCGTTGGCTTCCAAGTCAGCGTGAAACCCGCCGCCTTTAGCGCATTGCCGATCGACTCTTGTTGAGCGCGGCTCTTTGCGACAGCCGTCTGCACGTCGCGCGAACCGGTCGCTGTGGGCATCTCCTGCAACACAGCAGACTTGCCAACTGTCGCATTGTCCAAGCGCTGCCACGTGAGTTGGGGGAGCGGTGCAGTTGGTCCAAATGTTCCTGCGGGCGGTTTCAGACTCTTGATTCCGGTGATGCACTTCTCGATCAGTTTCGCGCTCGGCTCAGTTTGTTTGAGATTCGGCTTCGCTGCGTCCCACAGCGCCGCCGGAACCGAACCCGTCTCCATCTCGAAAACCCAATTAGAGAGATCCGGTTGACTGCCGCCGTCGTCGCGCACAACCGTCACGTTCAGCGCTGCCCCAAGCTCTTTCCCCATCGGGTGAACACCCAAAGCATTAACCGTCTTCCGCGATTGCAAACCCGCCGTCTCGAGCACAACTGCCTTCGGCGCCATCATCGGCTGACCACTGAACACTCGATCCTGAACGCCAGACGGCGGACTATTCGTCTTCACACTTCCAACGTTCACACTCGAGAGCGGCACGACAGTCGACGCCGCCAACTCCACCTCATCCGCACGCACTCTCCACATTGCATCTTCGCGTTTCACTTGCGGCTGTTTGCGGCGAGCGTTCGGCAGATTGCTGAGATTGTTCGCGCCACCAGCGAGATTAGGCTGCACGATCGGAAACGCCTTTACCGGCTTGTCGATCGACTTCAGATCGCCGCCGCTCAGGTTCAGGAACTTGTGACAGAACTTCTCCCACGATCCCAACAACTCTGCTTTCTGCGGCCGCGGTGCGCCAAACTCGATCGGGAATGAGAAGAACACCAGATCGACGCGTGCGAGTCCGCCCACCGGTGGTCCCCACAGCGTTACCGATGCGCCGATTTCAGCTTTGATCGAAGTCAGGGTGAATGCCGCTTCGACGCGTAACGAGATGCCAATGTCTGCTTCGAAATAGAGCGGTTCCCAATTGACGATGACGTCGAAGTAAGCAGTGAACCAGGCGGAGATGCGGCCTGAGTGGAAAGTCGCCTCCAACTTTCCCCCAACCATGCCGCATGAAGGCGTAAGTGCGAAGTACAC
>DATJKO010000521.1:0-3118 GCA_035491355.1 Pyrinomonadaceae bacterium | reverse complement strand
CACCTACTTGTTGCTGCAGCTCGACAAGCTGAAAAGCACAGATCTCGCCTATTCGGTGCTAAACGCAATCGGCGCGAGCTTGATCGTCGCCTCACTGATCGTCGACTTCAATCTGTCCGCGTTACTAATGGAAGTGTTCTGGGTCCTGATAAGTTTTATCGGCATTGGCCGCCACCTCCGACTCAAAACCATCAGGTCCTGAAACATGCCCGCACCGACACCGGAAACTCCTGCCGCTCTTGGTTTCTACATGCCCGCCGAATGGCGAACGCACGATGGCACCTGGCTGACCTGGCCCAAGGACCCGGAAACCTGGCCCGACCGCGTTCCCCAGGTGGAAGAGATCTACCTCCAAATGATGGCCGCGTTGGCGCCGCATGAAACCGTCAACCTGCTGGTAGACGACACCACCACCGAGCATGCGGTCAAAAAGCGATGTTCGTTTCCGGGCGTTGAGAACATTTGCTTTCACCAGATTCCGACCGTCGATTCGTGGATCCGCGACTATGGTCCAAACTTCCTGATCGACAACCGCGGAAATCGGGCTTTCAACAATTGGATCTTCAACGCCTGGGGCAACAAGTATGAAACCCTGAAGCACGACGATCGCGTACCGCTTTTCCTCGAACCCATACTACAAATTCGCCGCTTTGAACCGAGGATCGTGTTGGAAGGTGGAGCGATCGATGTAAACGGCGCCGGGTGTGTTTTGACTACGGAGCAGTGCCTGCTGAATCCGAATCGCAATCCGCACCTTACCCAGGCAGAAATTGAGGAATACCTGAAGAGTTATCTTGGCGTCACAAAGGTGCTGTGGCTCGGAGAAGGGATTGTCGGAGACGACACCGACGGGCACATCGACGACATTGCCCGCTTCGTCGCGCCAAACGCGATCGTCTGCGCCGTTGAGGACGACCCGCAAGACGCGAATTACGAATTGCTTCAGGACAATCTGACGCGACTCAAGTCGATGACCGACGCCAACGGGCGACCGTTTGAGATCGTGACCTTACCGATGCCGGCAGCCGTTGGTGGAACCAGCACCGACACGCGCAACCTCGATCGTCTGCCGGCGAGCTACGCGAACTTCTACATCGCCAACAAGGTAGTGCTCGCTCCCGTGTTCGGTAGTGCGAACGATGCGCGCGCGGTGGAAACACTACAACGCGTCTTTAAGGATCGGCGAGTCGTTCCAATCAACTGCGAACCGCTCGTTTGGGGCATGGGCACGATCCACTGCGTTACCCAACAACAACCTCAACCCTGATCGACCAACCTTCGTGCTTCGCTAATTGCCTCGTCGAGTGTCCGGACGCGGCCATCCAACTGCATCTCATAAACGGCCCGCGTGATCTCACCCATTCGCGGTCCAGGCTGCACGCCCAACTCCAGCAGGTGCCGGCCCAACAAGAGCGGATCGGGCGCCCGGTTCTCGACGTCCAGCGCCTTCGCACGCTGCACGAACCACTCCTGCGCCTCCGCGCCATACCACTTTTCGCGCGGCACCCAATCCGCGTTGCGTCCCAGCGAATCGGCCTTCGCAACGCGATACAACAGATCGGGTTCGCACCGCCGCGCCAAACGACGAAACGCGCCCTCGCCAACTTCGTCACGCTTCTTGTAAAACTCGCCCGGCTTCAAGTGTTCGCGCACTAACGCGATCACCTGGCGCCGGACGTCGTAGCCCTCGATCGTGTGTACGTTGATTCGATCCAGAAAACGCGTCGTTGGTTCCACACCCGCTTCCTCGTGTCCACGCGAACGCCAGCGGCCTTCGAGAAACTGCGTCGTCGGCGGTTTCCCAAAATCGTGAGCGAGCGCCGCCAGCATCACCGTGACCTGGCGCGAATACGTCAACCCGTCGATCAACTCGCGCGCTCGATCGACAACCAGCATCGTGTGCACGAACACGTCTCCTTCCGGATGCCACTCCGGATCCTGCGGCACGCCAACCAGGCTTTGAATTTCGGGAAATACTTTTTCGATCGCTCCGAGCTTATTTAGCCAATCAAGTCCAATGGACGGCCGCCGCGCTCGCAGCAACAGTTTTTCGAGCTCGCCCCACACGCGCTCCGCGGGCAAATCGCTAAGGTCCATCGTCTGGCACAACGCGACCGTCTCCGGTTCGATCTGAAACTCGAAGCGTGCCGCAAACTGCGCCGCACGCAACACGCGCAGACTGTCTTCGACAAACGTCTCCGCCGACACTGCTCGCAGCACACACGCGTCGATGTCCTGCCGGCCGCCAAACGGATCGATCAGTTCGCCGGTCAGCGGGTCCTGCAGGATCGCGTTGATCGTGAAATCGCGACGACGCGTTGCTTCCTCGACGCTCATCGCCGGATCGCCCTCGATCACAAACGCGCGATGCCCTCGTCCCGATTTGCGTTCGCGACGCGGAATCGAAACGTCGAGATCGTGGCCCAACTTGTAAACAGTAAACGCTTCGCCAACCGCGTTCACGCTGCCGAAACCGTCGAGAATCTCGCGTAGTCGTTCCGGGGCCAGGCCGTAGACTTCCAGGTCCCAGTCCTTCGGCTCATTCCCCATCAACTCATCGCGGACACAACCACCGACGAGCAGCGCACGGCCGCCCGCGTCGTGAATCACGCGCGCGAGTGCGACGACTTTTTCCGCCACTTTGACCATGATGAGTATTGAAATCCGTGTTTTCTGAATTACGCGGATTACTCTTCGGGGTTCTCGACCAACACCTGAACGCCGCGCGTGGAGGGAATGCAGCTAATGACCTGGGCGCGATCGATCTTCGTCAACTCACTGCCGGCGGCGTGCCACAGTTTGACCCAAAAGGTTCGCGTCTCTCCGTGGATCGCAAACGTAGAACCGTCCGTCATCACCGGAACCGGGTCGGCAACTGTTCCCGCGCGGAGCTCTTCGAGCAGTTGAGGAATGTAAGGCTTGAACTTGTCAAACTGGACCAGCACCGCACCGTCGTCAATCTCGGCGGGCGGCAACTCGACCGGCTCGTCAGATTCGAGCAACAGACGTGTCTCAGTTTGCTGATTTCGTTTCTTTACTACCGGCATTGAATCTTTACGACTGCAACCGGCGTTGCAGATGTTCGCTGAGCTCTGAAACTTTGACTCGTTCCTGTTCC
>DATJKO010000520.1:0-3151 GCA_035491355.1 Pyrinomonadaceae bacterium | reverse complement strand
GCATCATCCTGAAACAAGCATTTCCCACTTATCCCAACGGCTTTCCTGCCTCGATCATCGACAGGTTCGTGCGCGAGACTTCCGTGCCAGGCATTCTGGGAAACTTCCCCGCGTCGGGTACGGAGATCATCAAGGAACTGGGTGAGGAACACGTCAAGACGCGTAAGCCGATCGTTTACACGTCTGCCGATTCGGTGTTTCAGATTGCTGCGCATGAGGAAGTGATTCCGCTCGATCGTCTTTACGAGATCTGCGAGATTGCGCGCGGGATACTCGAAGGAGAGCATAGAGTCGGCCGCGTGATCGCGCGTCCGTTCCTGGGCCAACCCGGTTCGTTCTATCGCACAGAGAACCGCCACGATTACGCCGTGCCGCCACCGCGTGAGAACCTGCTCGCCGCGCTCGCAGATGAAGGCCTCGACGTCGTCTGCATCGGAAAGATCGCCTCGATCTACGACTCAGTTGGTGTGACCAAAGACCTAACCGCGAAGAACAACGAACAGTCGATCGATCAGACAATCGCAGCCCTTCAGGAAGACTCCCGCGGATTGATCTTCTCCAACCTCGTCGACTTCGACATGCTCTACGGTCATCGTCGTGACACTGAAGGTTACGCGCGCGCCCTCGAACACTTCGATCGTCGTCTGCCCGAGATCGAATCGGCGATGCGCGCCGACGACCTCATGATCATCACGTCCGACCACGGCAACGATCCCACTTTCCGCGGCAGCGATCACACTCGCGAGTACTCACCGCTGCTCGTCTATGGCCAAACTGCGCGCCCCGGCATAAACCTCGGCACGCGCGACTCCCTCGCCGACATCGGCCAGACCGTCGCCGAGAACTTCAATCTCGCTCTGACGGCCGGTAACAGTTTCCTACACTCAGTTGTCAGATGATGGCAGCTTCGCAGACTGAGCTAGCATGCGGGCGAACAGGATGGACAACCCGGCCGCCGGGCCGTCAGCCAGCTGTGCAGGTCCAACTAACTGTGCTAAATTTCTCGCATGAGTACTCACGTAACTGAATTATTCGAGAAAGCCTCAAACTTGTCTGAAAAGGAACGAGCCACCCTCGCTGGTTTGTTAATCGAAAGCCTGGAATCCGAAATCGATCCGGACGTCGAGGAAGCGTGGCGCGTAGAAATAGAGCGCCGGTTGGCTGAGTTGGACGCAGGCATTGTTACGACAGTGCCCTGGGAAACCGTCAAAGCCAAGCTTCTTCAACGCACCGAATGAATCGACAAGTAGTTTTCCACCCAGCGGCAGAAGAAGAGTTATACGAGGCTTTGGCGTGGTATGCCGAACGCAGTCTTATTGCCGCGCGTACCTTTGTTCAGGAAGTAAGTTACGTGGTACGCCTTGCCGTCAATTCACCTGAAACCTGGACCGTCGCCGGTGGAAACACCCGGCGAATAGTGTTTCCGCGATTTCCGTTTCAACTCGTATTTCGCGTTAAGGACGCGGAAATTGAGATTGTGGCCATCGCCCATCAGCGACGCCGGCCATCGTATTGGTTGGACCGTTAACCAACAGCACGAGCTACTTCTTCGTGAGGCTGATGTGGATTAGTTGGATCCACTGGTCGGTCTTGATGAAGCCGTTGCCCCACGATTTCCACTCGTCTGGCAGGCCCTCGCTCTTGATCTGATCGAGCGTCTTGCCGGCGGCGACTTTCTGGCGAACGACGTCGATGGTCCCGAGCAGCATGCCGTGAAAGGCTTTTAGATCGTCGACGGTCGCGAGCGGACCGTGGCCAGGAATGAGCTTCGCGCCGGCCGGAATCTTCGCAATGATCTCGCCGACGTTCTTCGCCAGTCCCACCACGTTGCCACCATTGTCTACATCGACAAACGGAAACATGCCGTTGAAGAAGTCGTCGCCCATGTGGATGACATTCGAGTTGGTGAAGAAGATGACGCTGTCGCCGTCGGTGTGTCCGTTCGGGTAATGAATGACGCGGATTTCTTCGCCGTTGAAGTGGACTGACAAAGATTGATTGAACGTGATCACCGGCAGCGCTTCTTTGGGCGCCGCGGGCACGGTCGACTTGAAGAAGTCGATGTGCTGCTCGCTCGAGAGACGCTTGCGTACGTTATCATGCGCGATGATCGGGGCTTCCGGACCAAACTCGACATTGCCGCCGGTGTGATCGCCGTGCCAGTGCGTATTGAGGATGAAGCGCAGCTTGCCCTGGTCGATTCCCTTGAGCGCCGCGCGAATCTTCTCAGCGAGTGGCGCGAACTGATCGTCGACAATCAAGATGCCGTCCGGGCCAACGGACACGCCGATGTTCCCACCCGCGCCCTGGAGCATGTAGACATTCCCGGCGACCTTCGTTGCCTTGATCTCGACTTTCGAATAATCGGTTTGGGCCGCGGCGCTGGAAGAAACAACGGCGAACAGGAAGAGAAGTGTCAGTAGTCTGCGCATGTAAGAGTCTCCAAAACTGTGATCATGTTTCCCGCAAAGGTGCAAAGGAAACTCGTAAACCAACAAAGGTTAGATTCGCGCGTTAACAAAGACGCTCTCTTTGTCTTTGCTTTGCGCCTTTGCGTCTTTGCGGGAGACTGCTGCTGCTGCCTAAGCAGTCGGGTCTTTGAGCACGGCGATGAATGGCAGGTTGCGATATCGTTCCGCAAAGTCCAGCCCGTATCCGACAACGAACTCATCCGGAATTTGAAACCCGAGGTAGTCGATCTTCACTTCACGTTGCCGGCGATCGTGCTTGTCGAGCAAGGCCGCCAAACGCACGCTCGCGGCACCGCGCGATTCGAGGTTTGCAAGCAGATACGAGAGCGTCAATCCAGTGTCAACGATGTCTTCGACGACGAGAATATGCCGCCCCTCGATCGGCACGTCGAGGTCTTTCATGATACGGACCTCACCCGACGTGCGCGTCGACGAACCGTAACTCGAGATCGCCATGAACTCGAGACTCAGTCGGGTATCGATCGCGCGCATCAGATCGCTCAGGAAAAAGCAGGCGCCTTTCAGCACGCCAACCAACAGCGGATTCAGCCCCGCATAGTCCTGGGTGATCTGCGCGCCCAACTCCTTGATGCGCGCCTGAATCTTCTCTTCAGACAGCAGCACGTCGAGGTTTGGATTGCTGAATTCCGAAGCGAACTGGGCAGAAGACGTAGCCAACT
>DATJKO010000519.1:0-5774 GCA_035491355.1 Pyrinomonadaceae bacterium | reverse complement strand
TCTGGGGTTGTTGGTTTTCAATGTCGCGACAATCGTTGGACCTGCGATCGCCGGGTTCCTACTCGCCGAAAGTGGGCCGGCGTTGATTTACGGACTGAACGCGGGTTCATTCGTGGCGGTATTGATTGCTTTAATTCTAATGCACACGAGTGGCGATCCCGAGAGAGGTGTCGCTCGCCGCGACGCGTTGAGCTTAGCCGCACTTAAAGAAGGTTTTCGCTTCGTTTGGAAGACCCCGATAATCGTACAGACGATGACGCTGGACTTTGCCGCGACGTTCTTTGCCTCCGCGACGTTGTTGCTGCCGATCTTCGCGAAGGAACGTTTGCACGTCGACGCGCGTGGCTACGGATTTCTGGCCGCAGCGCCGGCAATTGGATCCGTGATAACGGCGCTGGTGATGGCGCGGCTCGGTAGTTTTCAAAGACAAGGACGACTCGTAGTTGCATCGGTCGCGATCTTCGGTTTTGCGACAGCGGCGTTTGGCGTCTCGACTGTGTTTTGGTTTTCATTGCTGATGCTGGCTGTTACCGGCGCGTCGGACACGGTGAGTACGGTGTTGCGGCAGACCATTCGCCAGTTGGTAACGCCGAATCATCTTCGCGGACGCATGACCTCGATTAACATGATGTTCTTCATGGGTGGACCACAGCTTGGCGAACTTGAAGCGGGTGTGTTGGCGGCCGTGATTGGCGCGCCGTTATCGGTGGTGATTGGTGGACTGGGTTCGGTGGCGTCCGCGGCAGTCGCCGCGGTGAAGTCAAAAAGCCTGATGGACTTCGAAGTGTGATGTGGCGAGCGGCGGAAACAAACACGCACCAGGACCACGTGATTGCGCACGTCATCGGCGCCACTCCGCTCAGTTACTTCATTTGGGACGAAACGGTGTACCTGGTTTTGGACATCGGCTTCATCTGGAACGTGTATCTGGACGGCGAAATGGGCTTACTGCCAGAAGCTTTGGCTCTCGCGGAATTGAACGTGGCCGAAGATCTGAAGCGCTGGGAACCGTTCTCGTCACCTTCGCCAATTCAAGCGGTCGATGTATTTCAGTCTGAAGACGGCCGTCGTCTCGTTGTGAACTGCGAGGAAACCAGCATCACGGTCGAAACCTCATTTACCACTCGTGAAATACACATCTCTTAGAAAGAACAACGCCGCGATCCAGGCGAACCCGAACCGCGGCGTCATCCTGTTGCTGGCCTAGTTCAATCAGCCACTCACGATAATCTGGTTGTCTACTGCCTTAACGCCCTTGATTTGTTTCACTGCGCGTTCGACGTCGGCTTTGATACCTGCCGTAGCGACCGTACCGATGAGCATCACCTTGCCATCGAGCACACTCGCCGTAATTCCCAGTGACGAGAACGCCGGATCGTCCGAGATTCGCTTGTCGACCGCCGTCTGAATCGTTGAGTCGATGTTGACGCTTTGAGTCGTCGACGGCGCTGTTGATCCGCCTGCCGGTGGCGTCACGATGATCGGAGCCGGTTGTGTGGCCGGAGCGGCCGGCTGTTGAATAATGACCGGAGGCTGTTGCGCCGGTGCAGGTTGCTGAATCACCGTCGGCTGTTGTTGCACCGCTGCCGTTTCCTCAGCCGTCGGCTGACTGTTCATCCAGAAGAGCACTAGCATGGTTATTAGCGCAATCGCTACCACCACTAGCACGCCGACCATGCCCGCCGAAATCCCGCTGTTGTCGCGGACAGACTGCGTGTGGACCACCTCGCGACGTTCGTTCGGTGTCTCCACCACTACGCGACTTCGTCTTGCTTCCTCTTCATCGTATGCCATTAGTTGCCTCCGTTGTTATCCGAACCACTTGTCGAAATGCAGATTTATTCGATCGTGTTTTTCCATCTGCTGACGCGAGCGTTCCGGTCAGCACCAATAAACTCCAAACCACTATGAAGACGAGGAGCCTCTTCATCACTACCCTCCGTAAACCGCCCTATTCTCTTCATCGCGCTTCCATCACCACTTTGGCAAAACTCATTCCGCACAAGCAAAGCGCCGCAAATTCCAAGGTTCATGACTGGAATGGGGTCCGGTCGTTTTGTTATCGTACGTTTTTGGAAGAAACTTAAAGGGTTCAATGTACGGATCAATACAATGACAACCGCCATCGTTCATCATCCGATCTTCAAAGAACACGACACCGGTCCGGGACATCCCGAAAGTCCTTCGCGTTACAGCGTTGTTATGGAAGCATTGCGAGGAGACGACGAACTGTGGTCCAGCCTGCGCGAGGTGCAGGCGACCGAGGCCGCGCGCGGCGACATCCAGGCCGCGCACTCACCGCAGCTCTACAAACATATCGAACGTGTCGTCAGCGAAGGCACTGGTTATCTCGACGCCGACACGGTCGTCTCGATGCGCTCACTCGACGCGGCGAAGACTGCGGCGGGCGCGCCGTGTCAGGCCATCGATCTGATCATGAGTGGCGAGGTTAAGAATGCGTTCGTCCCGGTCCGACCGCCGGGCCATCATGCGACCGAAGAACGAGCGATGGGCTTTTGTCTTTTCAACAACGTCGCAGTTGCGGCTCGTTATGCACAGCGGAAGTATTCGGAGATCGAGAAGGTCGCAATCATCGATTGGGACGTCCATCACGGCAACGGTACCCAAGGCATCTTTTACGATGATCCAACGGTCTACTTTTTCTCGTCACACCAGTATCCGTGGTATCCGGGAACGGGAACCCGCGGCGAGAAGGGAACGGGGCGGGGCATGGGATACACGTTGAATCTGCCACTCCGCGCCGCGACGCCGGCGGCCGATCAGAAGCGTGGTTTCGAGTCGGCGCTCGACGAAATGTCCACCAGTTTCACGCCCGATTTGATCATCATCTCCGCGGGGTTTGATTCGCATCTTCACGACCCGCTCGGACAGCTGCTGCTGAGGGACGAAGACTTCGTCGACATGACGCGAGCAGTGAAGGAGTGGGCTGACAGCAGTTGTCACGGACGTTTGGTTTCGTGCCTCGAAGGCGGTTACAACCTTGCCACGCTCGGCGGGACGGTGCGCGCGCACGTGCGTGAACTAAGCGAAGACAAGTAGCGTCGCCGTTTGAGTTCTTGTCTTTGCGCCTTTACGCCTTTGCGGGAGACTCATTCTCACTTAAAGACATTTTCCTGCAAAGGCGCAAAGTCGCAGAGGCGCAAAGAGAGGGCGATTGACACTCATGTACCACCTTCCTATGATCTCCTCACATGCCTGCCGCACAGTCTTTAGTCAGTAATGATAGGCCTGAACGTGTTTTCCTGATCGACTCGATGTCGCACATTTTTCGGGCCTTCTTTGCGCCGATGCAGAATCGCGCGGCGCCGCTCGCCACGTCTCAGGGCCAGGTGACCCAAGCTGTCTACATCTTCACCAACATGCTGCTGAAGTTGTTGCGTGAAGAGACGCCTGAATACATCGCCGCCGTGTTCGAATCGCGCGAGAAGACGTTTCGTCACGAAATGTTTCCTGACTACAAGGCGAATCGTCTCGCGATGCCTGACGATCTCGCGTCGCAGATGCCTTACATCTTTCGGCTTTGCGATGTCCTGAACATTCCGGTCATCAACGTTCCCGGTTACGAAGCCGACGACGTGATCGGCGCCCTGGCGAGTCAGGTGGCGGCAAAGGGCCTGCAGACGGTCGTCGTTTCAAACGACAAAGACATGTGCCAGCTCGTGCGCGATCCCTTGGTCATCTGCATGCGACAGAATTCGCAGGTGGTGAAACGAAAAGAACCCGTGCCGCCTGTGGAGTGGTGTGACGAAGCCTGGGTCGAGAAGAAGTTTGGCGTAACGGCCGACAAGCTGGTCGATCTTTTAGGACTGATGGGCGACTCGATCGACGACATCCCGGGCGCGCCGGGCATTGGTTCCAAAGGCGCTGTGCAGATCATTCAGCAGTTCGGCTCAATCGAGGCCGCGCTGACGGGCTGGGAGTCAGTCAAACACAAGACGTATCGGGAGTCGTTGCGCGACAACGCCGAGCTGATCAGAAAGTCGCGCGAACTAGCGCGGATACGCACGGACATCGAAGTCGAACTCAAACTCGACGAGATCAGAACGCGACCGCCCGATCGCGCTGCTGCGTACGAGTTATTTCATGAGTTGGAGTTTTCAGTGCTCACTCGCGATTACGCGGACGCCGCAGTCGCGAAACCGGCAGCGGTTGAATCGGAGCGCAACTATCGCGTGGTACAGACGAAAGCGGACCTCGATAACCTGATACGCACGCTGTTCGACGCTGAGTCGGTGGGCATCGCCGTCGCTGATTCGACTCCCGCGGGTAAGGGCGAGCAGGAATGTTTCGCGGAACTCGAAGCGACGCGAGGCATTGCGTTTTCGACAAACGCCGGAGTCTCGTCGTATGTCGATCTTGAGAAGTTCAATGGCGGAGTGCAGGCTGCGCTTGAACAACTGCGCGAAGTGCTGTCCAACGGTCTCGTCGAGAAGTCTGTTCACGATATGAAACGAGCAGTGGGGTTGCTCGATCACTTCAATATCAAGCTCGAAGGTGTCAAACACGACACGTATCTCGCTGCGTACCTGCTCGATCCTACGCGCAGCAAGTACGAGTTGACGGACCTCGCAAAGGATGCGCTCAACTTCGAAGACGGAAGCAAGGCGCCGGCAAACTGGACGGAGACCGCGTGGCAAACAGCGGAAGCCGCCGATTTGACCGCGCAAACTGCGCACGTACTTTACGCCCGCATCCTCGACAAGAAACTCGAGACGATCTATTCGGAAGTCGAACTGCCGCTCGCGCCTTTGCTTTATCGAATGGAACGCAATGGTTTGAAGGTCGACAAGAAGGTGCTGGCCGATCTGTCGAGTTACATCGGACAGGAACTGCACTCGCTGACTATCAAGATCTATGAACTCGCCGGACGTGAGTTCAACATCGGTTCGCCGAAGCAGGTGGGCGAAGTGCTTTCGGATCTGAACATCGACATCGGCCGGAAAACGTCTACGGGACGAATCTCGACCAGCAAGGCGGTGCTCGAAGAGTTGGCCCAACAGTTTGAGCTGCCGCGTCTGATTATCGAGTATCGCGAGCTCGACAAGTTGAAGAGCGTCTACACAGACGCGTTGCCGCATCAGATCGCGACTGACGGACGCATTCACTGCCAACTGAACCAAACAGTCGCCGCAACTGGTCGCCTGTCGTCGAGCGATCCCAACCTGCAGAACATTCCGATTCGGAGTGAAATGGGCCGGCGTATTCGCCGCGCGTTTGTGGCGGAAAAGGGAAACAAGATCATCTCTGCTGACTATTCGCAACTCGAGCTGCGACTGCTAGCCCACATCACGCAGGATCCGGTGATGCTCGAAGCGTTTCAAAAAGGCGAAGACATTCACGCACGAACGGCGCGACTCGTCTTCGGCGCGAGGACCGACGCCGAACTGAAAGAAGCGCGTCGCTTCGCGAAGATCGTCAACTTCGCGATCGCCTACGCCATTGAGCCGTGGGGCTTGTCGCAACGCGTCGGCATCTCGCGACAGGAAGCGAAGAAAGTCATCGAGGATTACTACAACACGTACAAAGGCGTGCGACGTTACATGGAAGAAATCCCCATTCGCGCGCGCGAGCATGGATATGTTCGTTCAATCTACGGTCGCATCCGGCCATTGGCGGGCATAAACGATCGCAACGCCAACATTCGCAAGGCGGCGGAGCGCGAGGCGATCAACATGCCGATTCAGGGCACGGCCAGCGATATCGTGAAGATGGCGATGCTGCGCGCCGACGAAGCGTTTCAGCGCGAGAACTTG
>DATJKO010000518.1:0-2561 GCA_035491355.1 Pyrinomonadaceae bacterium | reverse complement strand
CGCAGGCGGCAGATTCAGTTGCAGCGACTGCCAATGATCACCATCGTCAAATGAAACGAAGACAGCGCGTTCGGTGCCGCTGAATAACAAGCCGCGACGATTCGGATCTTCTTTCACGGTTTGCACGTAGACGCCCGCCGGCAGCCCTTTAGTTATTTCGGTCCACGTTTTTCCCGCGTCGAGTGTGCGATAAATGTGTGGCTCGTAGTCGGCGAGTTGATGCCGCTCGACCGCGGCGTAGGCTTCATTCACATCGAAGTGCGAAGCTTCAATCATCACCACTTTGCTCCACGAAGTCAGCGCGGGCGGCGTCACGTTCTGCCAGGTCTTGCCATCGTCCTTCGTTAACTGGACCAGACCGTCATCGGTGCCGATCCAGATCGTCGCCGCGCGCAAAGGCGATGGCGCGATCGTGTAAATGACGCCACGGCGTTTGTCCGCGGGCGCATCAGCAGCGGCAGCCTCGTTGAGATTCGACGGCACGCCCGGGTCTTCACGCGTCAGGTCCTGACTGATCTGCGTCCAGCTCTCGCCGCCATTTGTCGTCTTATAGAGAAATTGATTTGCGTAATAGAGCGCATGGCGGTCGGCCGGCGAGAAGACGAGTGGCTGCGTCCACGCGTGACGAAACTGACCTGGAGTCGCACCGCGTTCAGGCGAAACGTTTTTCGTCTCACCCGTGAGAACGTTGCAACGCGAGACAGTGCCACCGAAGAGAATTTCCGGATGCAATGGATCGGGCGCGGTGTATCCCGCTTCGCCACCCGCGCACAAGCCTTCCCAATCGCGATTGGAGATCTCGGAATGATTGCTGCGCGAAGGAGTGCCGACTGCTCCGCTGTCTTGTTGCGCGCCGGTGACCCAGTACGGAAAACGATAATCCGCGGCGACGTGATAGATCTGCGCTGTCGGTTGGTTGTACCAGGAACTCCACGTTGCCGCCCCATCGACACTGACGATCGAGCCTTGATCGCTGGCGACAATCATTCGTTTCGGATCGTCGGGATTGATCCAGAGCTGGTGATAATCGTCGCCGCCCGGTGCGCCTTTGATCGGAGTCCACGTTTTGCCCGCGTCAGTCGAGCGATAGATCGAAGTGTTCATCACGTAGACGTCGTCTGCGTTCTTGGGATCGACTGTGACCTTCTCAAAATACCAACCGCGATCCCACAGTCGCTTGTCCGCTGAGAGTCTGCCCCAGGTGACGCCCGCATCATTCGAAATGAACACGCCGCCTTCCTTCGCATCGACGACCGCGTAAACTCGATTACGATTTGAAGAAGCGACCGCGATGCCGATGTGTCCGCGACCTTCGAGCGGGATGCCAACCGAAATTTCTTTCCAGGTTGAGCCGCCGTCCGTTGACTTGAAGATGCCACCGCCCGGTCCATTCGCCGGAGCATAGATAAACCAGGGCGGCCGGCGTACGTTCCAGAGCGTTGCGTAAACAGTCTTGGAATCGACCGGGTCGAAAGCAAGATCGACTGCGCCGACGTCCTCATTTTTGAAGAGCACCTTCTGCCAGGTGACGCCACCGTCTTGTGAGCGATAAACGCCACGATCAGGATTCGGCGCGTAGGCATTGCCCATAGCGGCGACGAAGACTGTGTTTGCGTTCCTGGGATCGACGATGATGCGACCGATCTGTTTTGTGTTTTCGAGGCCGAGATGTTTCCAGGTCTTTCCGGCGTCGGTCGATTTGTAAACGCCATCGCCATAAGCGATCGAGTCGCGCATGTCAGGCTCGCCAGTGCCGACGTAGACCGTGTTCGGGCTGGCAGTTGAGACGGCGATCGCGCCGATCGAGGCGACATTGTTTGCGTCGAAGATCGGAGTCCAGGTGCGGCCGGCGTTCAGCGATTTCCACACACCGCCGCCCACCGAACCGAAATAGAAAGTATCAGGCTGACCGGCGACACCGCTGACAGCGTTGACACGGCCACCGCGAAAGGGACCAATCATGCGCCAGCGCAAGGCGGAGTTGAGATTCGGATCGACTTGTTGCGAGTGGATGTTTAGTGGTGTCAGCAGGAAAGCGAGCGCGATTAAGAGCAACACAGACGAAGGTTTCATGGTGCTTATTGTGACGCTAGTTTACGTCGATCATCAAGTGAGTGGTCCACGGTTAGACCAACTTCCGAAGTTGAGGGGCGCTCAACGCTCCAGGTGAGCTCTGCCCCAAAGGCGAACGTCTTCGAGAAGTGGCAACACCGATCGACCATAGTCGGTCAGCGAGTATTCGACGGGCGCTGGAATCGTACCTTTCGGTTGTCTCTGCACGAGTCCGTCGCTGGCCAACTCGCGAAGCTGCTCGGTGAGGACCTTTTGCGAGATGCTCGGCATCAGTCGACGAAGAGCTGCGAAGTGCTTCGGCGATTCCGCCAACCAGTACAAGATAATCAGTTTCCATTTACCACCAATCGCTGCCAGTGCAGCAGTCAACGGGCAATCCGTAACCGGATTGGGACGCGCCGTTCGACGATGGTTACCTTCAGGTGCCTTCTTGATGGGCCTCATGGTGTCACATTATATTCGTCGACAAATGAAGATCGCATCCGATT
>DATJKO010000517.1:0-2672 GCA_035491355.1 Pyrinomonadaceae bacterium | reverse complement strand
ATTAGATTATTCGATCAGACGGATTTGAAATGGACGAAGCTAACGCTAGACCAGTTGTATTGACGATTGCGGGACTCGATCCGTCGGGTGGTGCCGGGATCGTTGCCGACATCAAGACGATCTATACGCTCGGATGTTTTCCCGCGGCGGCACTGACGTCGATCACCCATCAAAACACCACCGGCGTATTTGGCGCTGAACATCAGAGTGCGCAAACGTTGCAAGCGCAGGTTGAACCAGTCATTCGCGATCTCGATGTTGTCGCGGCGAAGACTGGAATGTTGCCGACGGCGGATATCGTCGCGGAGGTCGCACGGTTGTTTAGAGAGGAACGATTGCCGGCGCCGGTTGTCGATCCGGTAATGGTTTCGACTTCAGGACATGACCTGATTGGCGAAGATGCGTTTCAGGTTTTGAAGACGCGCTTGCTGCCTGTCGCCCGGATCGTCACACCAAACATTCCTGAGGCTGAAAGACTCGCCGGCTTTCCGATCGAAACTCCAGTAGATATGCGACGCGCCGCGGAAGCGATCCGCTCGCTCGGTGCGCGAGCCGTGCTAGTCAAAGGCGGCCATCGTGCGATGCAAAATAGAGCGCTGGATCTGTTATTCGACGAAGACGGGCAGTTCGTTGAATTCGGCGAAGACTATATCGACGTGGGTGAGATCCACGGATCGGGTTGCACATTGTCAGCGGCGATCGCCGCCGGACTCGCCAGGGGAATGACGCTCGAAGTCGCGGTCAGTTCAGCGAAGAACTACATCACAGAAAGAATCCTTGCTTTGCGATCGGCGCCGCGCATCGGCCACGGCGCCCGACCACTCTGATCCGCTTATCCGTCGTCACTCGATCGTAACCTTCACCATTTTCACTTCGTCTATCGGACGATCACCAGGTGCGGTTGGTGATGTGGCGATCGCGTTTACCACATCCTGGCCTTCAGTCACACGTCCAAAGATCGTGTAGCTCGGCGGCAACGGATAGTCGACGTGCATGATGAAGAACTGCGAACCGTTGGTGTTTGGACCAGCATTCGCCATCGCCATCGTCCCCGCTTTGTACCCCGTCTGATACACCTCGGATCCGCGATTAATCTCGTCGTTGAAACGTCCGCCCCACGCTGATTCGCCCCCGCGTCCGGTTCCAGTCGGATCGCCACCCTGAATCATGAAGCCCTTGATCACGCGATGAAAGATGATGCCGTCGTAGTATCCGCGCTGGGCCAACGTGATGAAGTTCTCGGTCGTCTTCGGCGCATCCTGCTCCAACAGCTCGACCCGAATCGTGCCTTTGTTTGTTTCAATCACCGCCGTTCTATTTGCCATGTTGTCTCCTCAATGTTGAATTTCCCGCAAAGGCGCAAAGACGCAAAGAAAGGCAGTTTCATCTTTCTTGCTTTTCCTTTGCGTCTTTGCGCCTTTGCGGGAAATATTCATGTGTTGCCAATGATGAATTGTTCGATTGCAAGCGCGACGCCGTCCTCGGTGTTTGCAGCCGTCGGATGCAGCCCGGCGATTTCGCGCAGTGAAAGCGGCGCGTTGGCCATGACCACTCCGGTGCCCGCAAACAACAACATCTCGAGATCGTTGTAGTTGTCGCCGATGGCCATGATCTCATCAGGGCTGACTCCGAGTTCCGCAGCCGTCGCCGCCACGCCTGCGCCTTTCGAAGCCGCCGGATTCAGCACGTCGACCAAAGTGAAATCCTGCTCGGGATACTTCGTGCTGAGCACCTTCACCGCCCCACCAAGCTCGTCATGCAGCATCTCTTCGAGTGTATCCATCTTGCTGCAATTGCCCGAGAACGCCAGATGGATCGGATCGTGGTCCAGGTACTCTTCGAGCCGTTCAACTTGTTGGACCGCGCGCCGTCCTTCTTCTTCACCATGAAGTCGTCGTGCCCACGCGACGTACTTGTGAACGGCTGCGTTCTCGCCGCTGAGCCGATCGTAAATCAGCACTCCGAGACCTTCGTGATCGTCACTCAACAATGCATCGGCGTCCGCAGTGCGTCCGACGCGCAACGCTTCCTGCGCGGCTGACAGCGGCAACGGCAGTACGGAAACCGTCTGCAACGTCTGGGCATGCTTCGTCAACGCACCGTTGTGCGAAATGACGGGAACGTCGAGTCCTAACTCGAGCGCAACCGGTCGTGAATCGCGAAAACGTCGACCGGTAACCACGGCGACGTGCACGCCGTTGGCTCGCGCCGTGTCGATTGCCGTTCGATTGCGATCGGAAATCTGGCCGCGAGCATTGAGGAGAGTGCCGTCGAGATCCAGAGCCAGAAGACTTATCGTCATAAAGAGAAACAAAATAATGGAATGCGTGACAGAAGGCAAAAGAGGATCATAAACTGCGTCAACCGGCGAGAGGACGAAAGAAATGAAAGCTAAAGTAAGAGCGACCAAACCCAAAAGACTAAGATCAAAAACCGAAAAGGCGGAAGCCGGCAGCGGCAATGTATTTGCTGATCTTGGTTTTGAAGACTCAGAAGAACGCCTTTTGAAAGCAAAACTAGCGACCAAGATTGCACAATTGATCGAACAGAAGGGCTGGACCCAAGCTCAAACTGCTCACCGTACCGCTTTGGATCAACCTAAGGTCTCGCGACTCATGCGTGGTCAACTGTCCGGCTTTTCAGCCGACCGTCTCTTCGCCGTACTAAATCGA
>DATJKO010000516.1:0-1921 GCA_035491355.1 Pyrinomonadaceae bacterium | reverse complement strand
TTCTTTTTTTCTTTGACTTTCTGTGGCTCTGACTGTGCCCTTTTTGTGACTCTGGTTTGTGCCTCTTTGTGGCTCTTTTTTGGGTCTATGAAGTCTGACGTCATCAAGGTGCTGGGTGCAGCATCCTTTGCTGTGTTTCCCGCAATCAGATCTCCCGGAACGGTCGTTTGGTGCAACTTCGAGCTCGCTCGAACGTTAGGGTTCAAGGTTCCGCGCAGCAATCAACTCACACCAGCACTACACGCGCAGCTAATCACTTCCCTCTCGCTACGCGCAGTCGCGCCAGCTGATATCAACGGCCACAAAACGGTGACGATGTACGCCGACAAGTACGGCGGCGACGGCGTTAGCCCAGCGCTTGGCGCCGGGCGCGCGGGGTTTCTCGCGGACGGCAATCTTTACGTCAAAGGCATTGGCTTCACGCCGCTCTTTCGTCACAACGACAAGGACGACTTCGTTCATTCGCACGGCGGCGTGCATTTCGAAGACTGTCTCGCGGAAGCGATTTTTGGTGAGGTGAACCACAACCTGTTCACACTCGGATCGACTCGCATCGTGGCGATCATCGATCAGGGCATGCATGTGACGGAACCGTCCGGCCGTCAACGACAAATCGCACTCGCGGTGAGAGTTGGACCACAGTTGCGTCCCGGTCACCTGCTGGCGAGACGAACGCGCGGCAGTCAGACCCCGTTGCAGATGTTCCTTCAGATGACGGCCGCGACACAGCAATTAACAGGCAACGGGGTTCCGGATGTGGCGGCAACGATGTTGCGCGTCATTGACGATCACGCACAGGCGGCGGCGGAGTCGTTTCGCTGGCGCATGATCCACGGCGCGCTTAGTCCGTCGAACATGGAGATGAGCGGTGCGATGCTCGATCTGCCGACGCAATCGACCCTGCCGCGCACGGCGCCGATTTTCACGCTCGATTATCTCAATTCCCGGTTCGGCACGGAGCACAAGGATCGTGGCTTTTATCTCGCTGAGATGTACCGTCGCGTGCTGAACGCCACTGACGCAGCAACGCGCAGCCGGTTCAATGCGAAGTGGATCAATGTCTCAAGCGAGATGGATCTGGCTTACGCAAAACACTTGCGAGTGAAACTGCTCGGCGCCGCAGGTTTGAAGTCGGAGGTTGCGCAGCAGATCTGTCTCGATCATCCCGATCTCGCGCGCCGTTTCGCTGACACGCTGCTGGCGATGGTGGAGTTGCAGAACCAGGGCTCGGGGTGTGTGGCGCGGCGCGTCGTGGAGAATCTGTCCGTGCTGGATGTCTTCAATCTGCTGAGACGATCACCTTGCGATTATTTTTCCGGAAATCCGTGTTACCAAAAACGTCTGCGACCGATTTATCGCGGCAATCGGTTTCAAATAGCGAAGAAGAAAGAAAGGGTACGAGCTCTGACGCGCGAATTCGCGCATCTCTATCGTGAGCTGATGACGATTTGTTCGGAGTATCAGGCCTCGATCATCGCGCGCGCCGAGTTTGAGAATAAACCAATCGACTCGCTCTACTACTCGACTCTGTACGCTGATCTCAATCGCGCCATCGTCGATTACAAATCCACCGGCAATACTGAGGTCATTCGCGACGCCATCGACACTCGAATCGCGCGTTCGTTGCGAAGCGTCGACGGCTTGTTGGCCGGGCGCGGACCCACTGCCGCGATCCCTGATTGGCCGGATGTGTTACGAACGATTTAATGTGGTCCATCGGCATCTACACCGGCGCTTCGCCGTTCGCACTTCGACCACCGCCGCATGTCCGCAACCCTATTATCACGGCGGCCGACGTTACGGACGCATCCCCCGCATTCGTTGCCGATCCGTTCATGCTGCGCCATGAGGGTCGTTGGTACCTGTTCTTCGAAGTGCTGGATCGCGATACACAACTCGGCGTGATTGCGCTCGCTACCAG
>DATJKO010000515.1:0-2136 GCA_035491355.1 Pyrinomonadaceae bacterium | reverse complement strand
CTGGCACTCGGCTGGGTCGGGGAACCGGTTTTCGCTCACATACTCGAAGCGCCGCTCAAAGGCCGCGTCTCTGATCTGACACTGCACACGATCTCGTTCGCGATCGCCTTCGCCATCATTACCTTCCTGCACATCGTACTTGGCGAGCTCGCGCCGAAAACGCTAGCGCTCGAGCGCGCGGAAAAAGTCGCACTCGCCGTCTCGTGGCCCATGCAGGCGTTCTACAAAATGTTTCGCTGGCCCATCAGAATGCTCGACTGGTCCGGAACAAAAGTCGTCCGCCTGTTCGGACTGCATCCGTCAGGCGAACATTCATCGGTTTACACAGAAGACGAGTTGCGCCGCCTCGTCGACATCTCGCGCCAGAGCGGACAACTCAAGGATGAAGAACAACAGTTGATCCATCGCGTGTTTGAGTTTTCCGACGCTGAAGTGAGCGAGGCAATGGTGCCGCGGACGCAGGTGACCGGGCTGCCGGTCAACGCTACGCTTGCAGACGTGCGGAACGCTTTTGCGTCGACAGGTTATTCGCGACTTCCCATCTACGGCACGAGCCCCGACGACATCATCGGTCTGCTGTTCCGAAAAGACGTCGACATGGGCCGGGTCGATCACGAGAACGGTTTCGAGCTCAGAGACTTTGTCCGTCCGCCCGCCTTCATTCCCGCAACTGCGTCGCTCGGTGAAGCACTGCGGCGCATGCAGTCGGCACGTGTTCACTTCGTGTTTGTGATCGACGAACACGGCGGCATGGAAGGAATTTTGACGCTGGAAGATCTCCTCGAAGAGATCGTCGGCGAGATCAACGACGAGTTTGACGAAGAAGTACGCGAACAGATCAGGCGCGATGGCAAGGCGTACGTGCTGGACGGGATGCTGAGTATCCGCGACGCAAACCAGCATCTCAAACTCGACATTCCTGAAGACGGTGGATACACGACCATCGCCGGCTTCCTGATGGACCGCGCCGGACGTATCCTGCAACGCGGCGACACCGTTGAGCACGAACGCGGCGTGTTCGAGATCGAACGCGTCGAGCGCCGTCGCATCCTGCGCATTCGCTTGATTCCACACTTGTCTCTACTATCGGTCTTATTAGTCTGATGACAGTTTCCCGCGAACAGATTCAGGCCGTGTATCCTTTGATCCGGCCGCACATTCGTCGTACACCGGTGATCGAAGTCGACGGCGCAGACTTCGGTCTCGACTCGATCACGATCGTCTTCAAACTCGAACTCCTGCAACACAGCGGATCGTTCAAGGCGCGCGGTGCGTTCACGAACCTGCTCACCCGTGAGGTGCCCGACGTTGGAGTCGTCGCTGCTTCCGGCGGGAACCATGGCGTCGCGGTCGCATTCGCCGCGATGAAGCTCGGACGACACGCGACGATCTTCGTACCGTCAGTTGCATCTCCGGCAAAGGTCGATCGCATTCGTCGTTACGGCGCCGAACTCGTGATCGCCGGCGATCTTTACGCGGACGCGCTTGAAGCAAGTCAGGAATCGACCGCTCGAACGGGTGCGTTGCCCATTCACGCTTACGAAGCAGTCGAGACACTGCTCGGCCAGGGGACGTTGGGAAAAGAGTTGGAACAGCAGTCGCCGCAACTCGATTCGCTCCTGATCGCCGTCGGTGGCGGCGGGCTGATCGGCGGCGTCGCTGCCTGGTACGAGAGCAGAACCACGATAATTTCAGTCGAACCGGAGTTGGCGCCGACACTTCAATACGCACTCGAAGCCGGACATCCGGTCGACGCACCCGCCGGCGGCATCGCGGCAGACTCACTCGCGCCGCGCCAGGTCGGCCAATTGATGTTTCCCATAGCGCAAAAATACGTTCGCCAGGCTCTGCTCGTCACCGACGACCAGATAGTCGATTCGCAGAAAAAGCTGTGGCAAACGCTGCGAATTGCGGCCGAACCGGGTGGCGCAACAGCCTTCGCGGCGCTGCTGTCCGGACGGTACAAGGCACAGCCCGGCGAGCGGGTCGGGGTAGTCGTTTGCGGCGGCAACACGGACGCAGTCAACTTCGGGTCGGTGGTGTCCTAATTTCAACTCTGCGTATCTCTGCGCTATCTCGGCGGGCTCTGCGGTTAAGGCTTTTTCAACGCAGAGACGCCCAGATAACGCAGAGTGC
>DATJKO010000514.1:0-1765 GCA_035491355.1 Pyrinomonadaceae bacterium | reverse complement strand
ATTGTCGGTAGCACCCGTTGCAGCGTGCCACGAATCGAGATGGCCTCCGAGCATGATTACTTCGTCCGCCTTATCGCTGCCGCGAATCTCGCCGATCGTGTTGTAAGAAGTGGCGCCTTCGGGATACACGCGGTTGACGATATTGAACTCCAGCACAACGTCGGTGCCGTCGTTGAGAATGCGCGTGATGCGACCAAAGTCTTCATTGCTCATCACCACTGTCGGAACCACTTTGTCGACGTCGTAAGTGTTGTTATTGAAAGCGCGGATTTGTCGAAACTCGCGACCCGCATCGTTGACTCTGACCAACGCACCATTGTCTTTCAGAAACGCATCGAGTTGTTCGTTGATCTGGCGATTGGTCAATGGACGCGGCGCATTCGCGGCCGGGGTCGGAGTCGGCGACGGCGTTGGAAAAGCGAATGGCGCGGCGTTTGGTCCATACCGCCGCTGAGCTTGTTCGTCGGTAATTCTCTTTGCGGGCGGATTCAGATTGACGGGCACCGTCGCTGCTTTGCCGACCATCACGATCCGGCCACGTACTTTTGTCTTGTAGTTGTTGAGAAAAATCGTGAGCTGTTCCTGCGACGGCCGCTCCGGTAACACCAACTGATACGCCTTGGCCTGCACGGTTCCTTTTGTGCTCGGCGTCCAGGCCAGCACCTCACAAACGAGCGGATCTTTCACCGGCGAAATAAGATGTGCGGTGAGTCGCTCGTTCAACCAGCCGGGATGATTGAAGTTCCACGGTTCAAGATGCGCGTTCTCGAGGCCCCACGAGGTCATTTGTTTGACCGCCCAATCCGCGGCCGCTTTGTGATTCGGCGAACCAGTCAAGCGCGGTCCATAAACGTCCGTCAGCATGTGCATCGTTTTCATGATTTGCGAACGTTCCATCGCTTCTTTGCGGATGCGGCTCACCATGTCGCCGCCGCCGTTCTGGGCAGCGATGGGGAGAGAAAGCATAGACAGGATTAACGACAGGGCGACTACGCGTCGATTCAGCATCTTGATTCTCCGGGAGAAGTTGGGTTGGATTACAGCGCCGGAGATTATAGACTACATCCGTATCAACGGAGAATGGATCAATGAGCGCAGGAATCAAACTAACCGAAAACGACGCTTCTGAAACTAGTTCGCTGCCAAACTCGCGGCGCATTTACGTCGACGGGCAACTGAACGGCGTGCGCGTACCGTTTCGCGAGATCGCGCAGACGCCGACGCGGAATTTCGACGGCACTCTGGCTGCGAACCCGCCCGTTCGTGTTTACGACACCAGTGGGCCGTGGGGCGATCCCGATCAAAGTTGCAACGTTCGTGATGGGTTGCCGCAATTGCGGCGCGACTGGATCGCGGGTCGTGGCGACGTCGAGGAGTACGACGGTCGCGAGCCAAAGCCTATTGACGATGGTTATCTCACGTTCGAGGCGGCGAAGCGCGCGCGGATAAAAGACGTTGGCAAGCTCGAAGACTTTCCGACGGCGCGTCGCACGGTGTTGCGTGCAAAGCCCGGCGCATGTGTCACTCAACTTCATTACGCGCGACGCGGCATTATCACGCCCGAAATGGAATTCATCGCGATCCGGGAAAACCTCGGACGTGAGGCAGCGTGGGACACCGGCGACGCGCCGCGCGATTCGGTGTTGCATCAACACCGCGGACAATCGTTTGGCGCCGCGATACCGCAGTTTGTCACTCCTGAATTCGTGCGCTCTGAAGTCGCGCGCGGTCGTGCCATCATTCCCGCGAACATCAACCACGCCGA
>DATJKO010000513.1:0-3349 GCA_035491355.1 Pyrinomonadaceae bacterium | reverse complement strand
ACGACTGCCTACATCTTCGTGGCCATACAGCTCGAGGAAAAAGATTTAATCGATGCGTATGGCGACGACTACAAGCGTCACAAACAACAAGTGCCGATGATCGTCCCCGTGCGACTCGGCAAGAGCTAGATACATACAACTTCATTCATATCTTAAGGAGAAGAAAATGCACTACATCACCATTAAGAGCGTTATCCGGATACTTGTCCTGATTGCGCTCGTCGGCACTGGCGGTGTCGCGTCTTTACCGGCGGCAGTTGCGAGCACCGGAAATGACAACGGACCGGAGTTACCTGAAGCGTGCGGCAGTATCGCCGCTCCGGAGGGCAACAAGCTCGCGTTTCACGTCTACGCGAAGGGCTCGCAAATCTACAAGTGGAACGGCACAGCGTGGGCCTTCGTTGCGCCTGAAGCGACGTTGTACGCCGAAGCAAATTACTTTGGCGAAGTGGGAATTCACGGCGTTGGTCCACACTGGACAAGCAAGAGTGGCAGCAAAGTAAAAGCCGCACGCGTTCCGGGCACGGGTTGCCGTCCGGATGCATCGGCGATCGAATGGTTGCTACTCAAGATGACGGAAGCAACCGGACCGGGAATCTTTGGCAAGATCACCTACATTCAACGCACGAATACCACTGGCGGCCTCGCGCCCTCAGAACCGGGGGCGTTGAACGAAGTCAGAGAGATTCCCTACACGGCTGAGTACTACTTCTATCGTGCGGAGGGGCCAGTCGAGTAATAAACGACCGACGGGATTCAGTGAAGAAATGAAAAGGGCGTCAGCCGGGGCACCGGCGACGCCCTTTCGTTATGACGACACGCAATGATGTTTACTTCTTAATGCGTTTTCGTACGTATCCGCCCAGACCGACTAAGGCTGTTCCCAGCAGTACCATTGAGGACGGTTCAGGAATTGAACTCGTACCCGGAACGCCAACATCGCTTGCCGTCCCGCTCTCAGTCGGAACGTTCTGGAAGCGGACAAAGATCGCATTGCAGATCTCCTGCTCAGTGAATCCGGTGAACGCTGCACCCGTGACTGTGAACGAAGCGCTTTCACCCGGCAACAGTCCGTCATTCACTGAACCGCCGTTGAAGTTGCCGGAAGGACCTGTTGTAAAGCCGAAGTCGAGCACGACGGAGTTGAAGCCGGCAGGTACGTTTCCGAGGTCTCCGTCTGAGAAGTCAAACGTCGAACTCAAACTGGGTGCCTGAGAACCGGTAAAACCATTGAGCCCCGAAGCACTGGCGTTGCCGGTCGGTGGCAAGTCGTAGCCGATGCCGGTGATGGTCGATGTCGAGCCCGGATGGGTGATGTTCGAAGTGTTGGTAATCGTGAAGGTAAACGTGTTGGTTTGTGAGTTGAACTCGCAAACAACCGTCGCCGTAGAAAACTGACCGCTTTGCGAGCCGACTATCGTGATTGTATCAGCCTGGGCATTAGCACCTGCGCACGCTAGAACAGCTACCGCACCGAGAGTTAAAAACAAAGTGCGAAATCGGGACATGGTTCCTCCTTGTTCGTCTTCCTGAGACAAATCCGCCAGCCGCCCGCGCTACGGCAATTTCAACACGCACTGCTGGGGCAATGCACTAATAAAACTTCAGTTTTGTTTCGGGAGAGAAACGCACCTTGTCAGGGAGCCAGAGAATAAGAATTCCGTAAGTGAGGATCAACAATGAATCGACGTTGTGATAGAAACTCAACACGTACGGGAGAGAAACGGGTCAGTCGAAATCGTGCCGTGTTTGGTTGCTCCTCATGCGACCGAAACATCGGATGCGCCTGCAGAAAATCGAACCCAAGTGTTGCGGAGGCTGGTTAAGGCCACTGAATAACTTTCGCTTTCGACGGCTGCTGAGTCGGCTTTGGCTGTGCCGCGGGTGGCGAGCTCACAGCCGCAGCCGGCTTCTTTGTCTCCGCGTCGTTCGAAGCCTGTACAGCAGGTTTCGGAGTTGTAACCACAGGGACTTCGGGCGCCGTCTGCGCACTGTCGGGTGCGGTTCCAAGGTCGTTTGAAGGCATGCGAGACCTCGCGGGCGATCGCCATCGTCGTGCAAAACTGTTTGCGCCTGTCGTCGCCGGATACGTCGGGGTGATCGATTGTTCGGGAACGACTGTGGCGGTGTCGATTGGTTGTGTTGTAGCGGTTGAGCTGGCAACACTCAGCGCCGGGAGAGCAGTCTCCGGATGCGGTGTGGTCGACGTAGAACCGTTCGCTTGAGATGAAGCGGTTGCTTGAACAGGAGCCGTCGCCTGCGCAGGAGCAGTGGCGGTTGCCGGAGCGGTCGTCTTGGTCGCCGGTTTTGTTGTCGCTGCAGTTGAAGTAGAAATCGTTGGTAGCGAAGGTATTTTTTCCTTCATGTAGAAGGCGGCCACACCGCCAACTCCAATCACGATCAACAACACGGCTGCTAAGGCCCAAGCGCCTTTCCGGCCCGTGCGCGCGACGAACGCTGAACGAGCGTTGAAGTTTCGCGGCGCTTCGTGAACGAGGTCCCAGATCTCGGGTGGCTCGCTCAGTGTTCGTATGACAGCCGGCCGCGGCTCGGTGTCTTCGTATTCCGGAAGCTCCCGCGGTTCTGGAACGATACGCTCCGGTATCGGCACCGGATCTCGCGCCGGAGGCGCTGGCCTCTCTAACGCAGGCTCGTTCGTCTCCTTGCGACGCTTCTCGAGACTGCGCGCGACATCGCCATAGCTCCGCGCGGTGGCCCACATGTGGGGCGATGTACCAAACCGCGTGGCGACGTCGGAGTTCGCGCCGTGCCGCATCAGGACTTCCACGATCTCCACATGACCGAAAAACGCAGCCAGCGACAACGCCGTGAAATTGTCGTTTCTCGTGAGGTTCGGATCGGCGCCGTGTTCGAGCAGCACCCGAACCATCTCGCCGCGCCCGTGATACGCAGCACGCATCAACGCCGTAACGCCATGTTCGTTGCGCGCATTGATCTCCGCCTGCGGCAACACTGACTCCAGTTCATCCACGTGTCCGCTCTCAGCGATACGCCACAACTCGCGCGTCGCCGCATTCGGCACCATTACCAGTTTTCTTGGGACTGCCATGGGGTTTACTTTCTGGAACTACTGCGCTTCGCTTGCTGGGGTCACGACGCGCCGTTACTTGATTACCATAATCCGGTCACCCGGTCGGATTAACGGGTCCGGCACTTTTCCTGATTCGATGTCTTTCAACTTGAACTTCGTGATGATCAGGAACCCACGACCATCATCGCGTCCTAACCGCGCTTCCTTAGGTTTGTCCACGACACCGCCGGCGGCAATCATCGCCTGCGTGAGCGTCAAACCGCGCCGGTACGTCTTCTCGCCGGGAGACTTCACTTC
>DATJKO010000512.1:0-2928 GCA_035491355.1 Pyrinomonadaceae bacterium | reverse complement strand
ACGAGATGCGCTACTTCTCGCACGATGGACGCCTTCGTCACGCGCGCGTTGATAACTCTCCGCTGGTTGTTGACGGCCAAACCACCGGTGTGCTCGGCATTGCGCGCGACATCACCGAACAGAAAGAAGAACGCGAGCGCGCCGCGCGTGCTGACAAACTGCGCGCGCTTGGTCAACTCGCGTCCGGTGTGGCGCACGACTTCAATAACTCGCTCGCGGCGATCCTCGGGCGCGCTCAGTTGCTCCGCCGGCAGATCGACGAGCCGGCGCTCGTACGTAACCTCGACATCATTCAAACCGCCGCTGAAGACGCAGCCGCTACAGTGCGTCGCATTCAAACGTTCGCGCGCAAGTCGCCGGTGAAAGAGTTTGAACTGCTTGACGTCGCGAGTCTGCTAAACGACGCGGTTGAAATCACGCGAACGCGCTGGCAAAACGAGGCGCGCACTCGCGGGCTCGAATACGAAGTAAAACTCGACGCAGAAAAAGGTCAGAGCACTTACGGCAGTGCGTCTGAGTTGCGCGAGGTGTTCGTCAACCTGATCGTAAACGCGGTTGACGCTATGCCCAGGGGCGGAAAGCTATCGATTAATTGCGTGCATGCGGACGGCCGGCTGAAACTTAAATTCAGCGACAACGGGATGGGCATGCCCGACGACGTGCGGCAGAAGATATTCGAACCCTTCTTCTCGACCAAGGGTGCGCATGGAACCGGTCTTGGGCTGTCAGTCAGTTACAGCATCATCGAGAGACACGCTGGATCGATCAGTGTCGTTTCCGAACCGGGGCAAGGCACTCGCTTCATGATCGATCTGCCGGCGATTTTTGCCGAAGCGACAGTCGATGAAGTGGAGACGATCAGCACCGATATTCCGGTGTTGCGTATTCTCGTGGTTGACGATGAGCTTCCAGTGCGCGAGACACTCGCGGAGATGCTCACGGCGGTGCATCACACAGTTGAATTGGCAGGCAGCGGTCCGGAGGCGTTGCAGAAGATGCGCGAACGCACGTTCGACTTCGTGTTTACCGACCTCGCTATGCCTGAGATGGATGGATGGGAAACTGCGCGGTCGATTCGTAAGAACTGGCCGGATGTGAAGATCGTTTTAGTTACCGGCTACGGTCCAAATACCACACCGCCATCGGGCGAGGAACGACTTGTAGACGCCATCATCGGAAAACCGTTCGACTTCTCGCAAGTCGGTTCCACGCTGAATGCCTTAACTAAAACCGCACAGCTCGTGTGAGCGAGGCGTTTCTCAACGCCGATCCTGCTAGTTGAAATTCATTATTCCCGCGCTGGCAGTAAATCCAACTCCAAAGCCAACCACCATTGTCGGCCCTGACCAATCGTTCTTCTCCGCCAGCATGAAACCGGTTGAAGCACTCGACAAGTTTCCGTACTGCTCGAGGACCTTGTAAGAGCTAACCACCTTGTGCGAGTCGGGCTTGAGTTCGAGTTGCGAACAAACGCCGTCGAGAATTTTCTTGCTACCCGTGTGAATCAGACAGTCGTCAACATCAACGATGTCCGATACCGGTGAATCGGGATGCTTCAACACGTTTTTGACGGTCGTCACCGCATAGTGCGCGCCGCGGGTCGGGACGCTCGGCTGCATGAAGTACTGCGGCCGTCCTTTGAGGAACGGGTGTGAGCTGTTGCTGACCATCGTGAGTAGGTTCATGTCGTTTGGCTGATCGTTCGTCAGGTGGGAAATCGGTCCAAACGCCGGCTTTCCTTCTTCAGTCCCCACGAGGAGCGCCACGGCGCCGTCACCGAAGAGCATCGATTGGACGACGAAAGTCGTATCGAGACGCTGTTGTTCGAACTGTTCGCCGTTGCTTCTGTGTTCCTTCTTGAGTCTGACGATTTCGCGATAGCCGAAATACTCATCGCGCAGCAGTGGAGCAACGTACGGCGTGTGCGCTTCCGACATCACTACGATCGCCAGTTTCCCGGGATTGGCAGCGAGGTACCACTGGGCCACTTCGATAGACTTCAGCAAAACTGAACAACCCTGGGCTTGCATGCTCACCGTGCGCAGCGACCGTGAGAGCAGTCCGTGAGTCTTGCCCATGATTTCCGAAGCGAGACAGGGGAGCATTTGGTCGGGGGTGTTTGTTGCGGCGACGAGTAGACCAATGCGACTCGGATCGCCGCCCCATTCCTGGATACATCGTTTGGTCGCATCCACGCTGAGTTGCGTGGTCGAGCTGGTGGCCATCCTGGGTTTTCCGCGGAGAAAGTCGGGGTAATTCTCGAGGATTGAGTATCTTTGATCGACGCCCAAAGTGCTGATTGTGTTAATGAGTTCGGGTGAGAGTTTATGCATTACGTTGGCCACCAGTTCGGTGGTCTTAAAGACATTCTTGGGCACAGCTGTAGCTGCTGAAAGCAGATTAATCATTGTCGTTACTCCAAAGAGAGGGGGATGCCGCGCTGAAGTTTCCCACGTATTTTTTTTAACTTCGCCTCTTTGGAGTACAAGACTCGTGCCGCAAGCGTCGAAACTATCAAATTCGTAGTTAGGCTCGTTATTGCAAGGTTTTCGTGACGATTGCGGGCGGGAACTGTTTTCGGCTAGATCGAGGCGGTTTGGATACCTGCTAACCACCGCCGGTCAGACCAATGTTATTCCGTAGATTTTCGGAGGATCCGCCCGAAGTGCGTTTGGTACAGAGATATACAGGTGGCTATTTTGTATCCGACGACTCGACGACTCAGCCTTGCACAAAAAGTCGGTTCTCAGCGGCTTCGCCGCCCCGATGTGAGGCAAGGCTCTGCCTTGCCGAAAAGGTCTTTTCTTCATTGGGGCTGCGCCCCTCGTTCGACCTTTGGTCCAAAAACCTGGGGCAAAGCCCGAACCAGCGGCAAAGCCGCGGCGTTGAAGGGTAGTCTTAACGGCGAGGCATAGCCTCGCCGCACAT
>DATJKO010000511.1:0-8042 GCA_035491355.1 Pyrinomonadaceae bacterium | reverse complement strand
CAATACGCCAACGTGCTTGAGTCGGCGTCTGTGGTTTACCCGCGACTTCAACCAGACATCGCGTTGCCGACAGAAACGCTCCAGGCCCAGGCGCGCACGCTCGTCTCGTACGTTCGCAGCACATTTACCGACGACATCGATACTGATGAAGATTACCGGTTGCGGGTGCCGTCGGAAATACAGACTTATCAACTCAAAGGCGTGGCGAAGAGTGGGACACTCTACGCGGTAGCTGACTTCAACAACATCCTAACGGTTGCCGCAAACGCCGAATATCACCAACTCGATCTCGCGCCCGCGCCAGGCACGTCGCAAAAGCGATTGATCGAACACGTGCGGACGCTCTTCTATCGAGCAGACTTGACTGGTCCATTAACGCTGCACCAGTTGTCTCGTCACGGTATCAAATTCGAAGACTATCAACTCGCTTACACACCCGCTCTACTGACAGACATTTACGGCGCTAGAGTCAACGACCCGTTAATGGTCGAGGGAAAGTTCACCCATAACGAAGGCGACGCGAATTGGTGGGTTCGTTCCGGCACCATCCAGTACATCGCAGGCGCGGAGACACTGGCCACCGCCGAAGCACGGTTCTTCGTGCCGATCTCGTTTACAGATCCTTTCGGCGCTACGACGAAAGTAAAATACTTTTCCAACTTCTTTCTGCTGATCGAAGAAACGGAAGATGCGCTGCAAAACAAAACGACGGCGCTGTCGTTCAACTTCCGCACGCTCGCGCCACGGAGGCTGCGGGATCCGAACGACAACATTTCTGAGGCGCTTGCGGATGAACTTGGATTGACGAAGGCCGTCGCGTTGTTCGGCAAAGGCGCCGAAGCTGATGATCTAGCTGGACTCAATGAGTTTACGTCACCGGCTGAAAGCGCGTTGCTCGCCACCTTCCTTGCGGCCGCCAATTCAGTTCAACTCACTTCATTCGCTAATACTCTTTTGCAGCACGCGACGTCTTACTATGTTTACGACCTGAACGCCTACCGGAATTCTGCCGGAGTAAAACCTTCCGTCGCCGCGTCCATAACGCGTGAGCAGCACTTTATCGCCAACGCGAACTCGCCACTCCAGCTGAGTTTTGAATACTCGGACGGCCTGGGAAAAGTGTTGTTGAAGAAAGTGCAGGCCGAACCGGGTCTTGCGAAACAAGTAACAGTAAATCCCGACAACACCTACACCGTAACCGATGTCGATACGTCCGCCAGTAATCCGCAACTGCTTCGCTGGCTCGGAAACGGACGAACGATCCTGAACAACAAAGGCAACCCGGTTAAGCAGTATGAACCTTACTTTTCCGTGACTCACCAGTTCGAAGACGTGAAAGAACTTGTCGAAACGGGCGTCACACCAATCTTCCACTACGACGCGGCGGGCAGAAAGATCAAGACCGAATTTCCCGACGACACACTCAGCAAGACGGTCTACGCAGCGTGGGAAGAAACCACCTATGACCAGAACGACACCGTCCTTGAAACTGACTGGTACAACAACCGCTTCCTCGGCCTGATCGATGCTGAGCTAACCGCCGCAGGTAAGGATCCGGCGCGAGAGAAAGTCGCCGCGGAACGAGCAGCGAAACATCACGACACTCCCGCCATCCGGCACGTGGACGGCCTGACAAAGCCGATCGGCCTGCGCGAACATAATAGAGACGCCGCCGACGCTGACCTGTTCTACCAGACCAGAATGGACGTCGACCTCGAAGGCAATCTGCGCAAGGTCACCGACGCCCGAAACAACGTCGTCATGCAATACAAGTACGACATGCTCGGGAACAAGGTGTACGAAGACGGCAGGGACGCCGGCAAACGCTGGTTGCTACAGAACGCTGTCGGCAGTCCGTTGCGAACGTGGGATGAGAGAGATCACGAGCTTTCGTTTGCATACGACCTTTTGCATCGGCCGACCTCGAAGAAGGTCCAGGGCGGAGACGGACCAAACCCACTCGACAACGTCTATGAAAGGACGACTTACGGTGAGAACCAGCCGAACGACAAACTGAACAACCTGCGCACCAAAGCAGCAGTCGTTTACGACACGGCCGGCAAGAGCGAAACGACGCTGTTTGATTTCAAAGGTAATCCGCGACACGCCACACGCCGGTTTGCGCAGGACTATCGAGACCTGGTCGACTGGACCGGAGCCACACCGGACTTAAAACTCCAGGCGGAAACATTCGAGTCGGACTTCACTTACGACGCGCTTAACCGCGTCGTCCGCCAAACAACTCCCGACGCCAGCATCTTCGAAATGACCTTCAACGCTGCTGGTCTACCTGAGACAGTCCGAGTAACTCAAAACGGGAACGCCGAGTTCTTTGTCACCAACATCGACTACAACGAAAAAGGACAACGCACCCGGATCGTTTACGGCAACAACGTAAGCACCGCTTACTCTTACGACAAAGAAACGTTCCGCTTAATTCGGCTGGAAACAAAACGAGCGAACAACGATCCGCTTCAGGATCTTCACTACACGTTCGACCCCATCGGCAACATCACCCACACGGAAGATCTAAACATTCCAATCGTCTTCTTCGACAATCAGAAGATCGCGGGCGTCGCGTCGTATGTTTACGACCCGCTTTATCGCCTGACCGAAGCGAGCGGCAGAGAAAACGTCGCCGTCGCAGTTTTTGGACAGTTTGATAATTGGAACGATCAGCCGTTTCTCAGGCAGTACAGCCAGGGTGATCCGCTGGCGTGGCGCAACTACACGCAGCAGTACGACTACGACGAAGTCGGAAACCTCGGCGAGATGCGTCACGTTGCTCCCGGGGCAAACTGGACCAGGACGTATGCGTACCCGGCGATCAGCAATCGTTTGCAATCAACCACCGTTGGCCCCGACACGTACAACTACACTCATCATCCACAGCACGGATTCCTGACGGCTCTGCCACACCTCACGGTGATGCGCTGGAATTTTAAGGACGAGCTTCAGGCAGTCTCCAGACAAAGCGTTCTAAACGGAACTCCCAAAACAACCTGGTACGTGTACGACGGTGGCGGTCAGCGCGTACGAAAGATCACCGACAACCAGGCCGCGGCCGGCGTCGACCCGACACGCAAAGCTGAGCGCATTTACGTTGGCGGTACCGAGGTCTATCGCGAGTACGGTGCCGGTGGTGCAGTCGATCTCGAGCGGAAGACGTGTCAGGTGATGGACAACAAGAGTCGCATCGCGATGATCGAAACGCGCACTGCCGGTGTAGACGACGCACCGCCACGACTCGTTCGTTACCAGTTTAGTAATCAGCTCGGCTCGTCGTGCATTGAAACAGACGCGGCTGCGAGGGTGATCAGTTACGAGGAGTATCACCCGTTCGGAACGACGAGTCACGAGGCGGCGGATCGCGATCTCAAGGCCGCCGCGAAACGCTATCGCTTTACGGGGATGGAACGCGATGAGGAGAGTGGTCTCGAATATCACTCGGCGCGGTACTACTTGCCGTGGCTTGGGCGGTGGCTGAGTGCCGATCCGCAGGGAATCGTTGATGGTCCAAACCTGTATCGCTACGGGCGCAACAACCCCATCAAACTCAACGATCCCGCAGGCACCCAACCGCCCACCGACGAGAATCAGCCTCCGGTACAGGTCACACCACTCGTATCGAATACTGTGCCCCACCCTGCATCATCAGACCCCGACCAGCCGACTGATGAAGCGCGTTCTACATTCATTTTGCGATTACCGCGCCTCAGGTTCGAAACCACTGGTTTTCTCGACGTTTCGCAGTTGAATCCCGCCAGCGAGGGCGCGCGACGGGAATTACGCGCTGGTTTGATCCTGGGCGATCCATCTTCCGGATTTAACCTCGTGACAGTCGGCACCGGAATTTTTCTGCTGCCTGGCGCTGAAGGACGGCCGCTGGCCGAGATCCCCGGAATACTCCCCGGCATCTTGCCGCAAGCCGAAGGAGACTTCAGGTTCCAAGGTGCATTTCGTTCGGGCACGTTCACGATAGCCGAATTTCAGGGCGAGGGAACGCTACGGGCCGGAGCTTTCGACACCAGATTGTCGGCTCATTCGTTTGGAGACCTCGGGCGGTTAACTGCCACGGCGCGAGGCACCGTCGGTCCGGGTGGCGCAGTTTCACTTACAGCGGCGACGCTTGATGCAACTGTTCGAGTGCCGGTGCTGCTGAATCTGGATGCGCACGCAACCGGTACCGGGAACGCTACGGGCGGCGTCGATCTCACAGGCTCTGCGCAACTGACCATGTTCGGGCTCCCATCGTTAAGTATCCAGGGAACCGGAACCGCAAGTTCAGAAGGCATAGATTTTTCAGGAACGTTCAGAGGTCCTGGACCGCTCTTTACGTCTTACGCTTTCGGCGATTTTTCTCTTAGCACTTCAACAGGTATTTCGGCCCGCGCTGCAGTATTCGGCGTCACCTACACACCGGCAGTAAGTATTACCGATCCTAACGCACGTACTGGCGTTGGACCATCAGCTCCCCTGGAGCCGTGGAACCCGGGCGGGTTAACCCTGGGTGCGTCCGTATTCAGCGTTTCACACGGCGTCCCGAGTTGGGCGTCGGTAGGACTCATGCCCGACTTTAGCGACCGAATTCTCACTAACCCGAGAGTTGGCGCAACCGTTGGCGTTGCTTTCTAGCTCACTAAGAAAGAAGAGAACATGCAAAACCTAACCACCGCTCGTCACACTGTCATCGGAACGGTCACTGATGCAAACAACCGACCGTTAGCCCGGCTGATCGTTAAAGCCTTCGATCGCGATCTTCGCTCAGAGTCCCCGCTCGGCGAAACTGTCACTGACCCTGACGGCCGTTACCGGATCGATTACGCGGTGGTTAGCTTCGCGCAGGCGGAAAAGAAGACCGCGGACCTGTCGATGAAAGTGTTTGGGCCAGGTAACGTGCAGGTTTACGAAACTGACTTTGATCGAATCGTTTTCAACGCCTCACCGGTCGAAACGATCGACATCACAATCACCGCTGAAGTACGGCCCGACATCAACGAGTTTGAGTTTCTGCTGCGCGAAATCTCGGAGCTAACGGCGGGCATCAAGACCTCTCAGCTCGAGGAGAACGATAAGAACCGCGACGTCACTTTTCTCTCGCGCGAAGCGGGTCTGCCGGCAGACAAACTCGATCACCTGGTAGTTGCTCATCGATTGCAGGACGAGTCTGCCATCGATCCGGCGTTCTTCTATGCGCTGCTGCGCAAGAACACTCTGTTGAAAACCAAACTTGACAGAACCTTGCGGGTCAGACTGTCGATCGACATACATACCGACATTCGCCCGCTGTTGTTCGACGTTGCCCTCACCGATCCGGAGCTCATTCAACGCGACGTAAAGATCGCCATCAAAGAACGGCTCGTTCCTGACCGACTCGCGCGAGAACTGGCCAGTGACCTCAAGCTGCTAACAAAATTCCGGCAGCCGGCGCAGGAATACTACGAAAAGGAACACCTCGGCAAAGTATTCAACATCGTCAGCCGTTTCGTACTCGAGAATAAGATTGACGAAATAGGGAAGATCTTCAGCAAGCACAAAGACAACCCGCTCGAGTTTTTAAAAGAGATAACTGACGAATCGTTCTTCAAGACTGAAAGCGACGCAGCCGGCGCAAAGATCGCTGTCACGTTGAGCAATCTACTCGGTTCGAATGAAGCCCTAATCGACGCCGTAAAGAAAGCAAGGAAGATCAAGAAACCCGAAGACATACGTCAGCTGGCCACACTGGATAAAGCGGAGTGGAAGGAACTGCTCGGCAAGTCTGCCGAGAAGATTCAAACTGACGGCAAAAGCCTCGACAAGAAGCTGATCGATTTTCACGCCGTCTCGCTCGCCAGCAAAATGGAAAGAGAGTTTCCCGGCGTTGCTTTCGCCGCCCAATTAGGCAGAGACAAACAGCCGGTGTTTCAGAACCACGATCGCATCTCTGCCTTCTTCAACGAGAACCCCGACTTCGATCTTCAGAAAACCAACGTCGATGTTTTCCTGAACCAGAAGAAGTTGAAGGGCGAAGCGGATGGTGTGCGGACGGAGTTGAAATCCGCGCAGCGAATCTTCCGACTGGTGCCAAGTTATAGCAAGACGACGGGGTTGCTGAGAAAGAACATCAACTCGGCCCAGAGCATTGCGCTGATGGGCGAGAGCCGGTTCGTCAGAGAGATCGCGCCGGACATTGGTCTCAGCGAAGCCGAAGCAAAAACCGTTTTCCGCAAGGCTGAGAAGACCAATGCGGCCGCGATGCTGATCGCGGGTGAGCTTCAGGACACGATTCGCAGCGCCGACATCGCCTCTCTCGAGATGAAAGCGCTAGCCGGCAAACTGCAAGCCGTCAGCCAGGATTTTCCAAATCTCAAAACGCTGTTCAAGTTGGCCGATGTCTGCGCCTGCGAACATTGCCGCTCGGTGTACAGTCCTGCCGCCTACCTGGTTGAGATACTCGAATTTATCAAACACCGCAGTGTCGTCGATCTCACCGGCGTACCGCAGCCTGGCAACGCGAAAGACGTTTTGTTTACGCGGCGTCCGGATCTGGGTGACATCGATCTCGGTTGCGAAAATGCGGAGACGCCGGTCCCGTACATCGATCTCGTGTGTGAGTTGTTGGAAGAAGCGATCAGTCCGGATCCGGGCGTCGCATTCACCGGCATACTTTCCGATGGGCCAGATCCCTTGACCGGTAAGATCTCAGCCGCGCTATTGGCGGCTTTGCTGGCGGCCAACATTCCGGTTACAGACCAGGCGTTAGTCTTTCACACGGAAACTGCTGCCGGGTTTCCAAATACCGCACTGCCGCACTACCTGCGCGACAAAGAGGCCGTCTGCAAGATCGTCAACACCGGCGGCAATAATTACAACGTGAAGCGGTTGCGGCAAACGCTCGCTTCGGCGGAAGAGTTGGCGGCGGCGCCTGCATACGTGAATCAAGCTGCCTACACGGAGTTGAAGAACAACTCGTTCGCTTTTGTCCTGCCTTTCGATCTCAACCACTCCGAGGCGCACGCGTATTTCTCGCGCTTCGACATCGAACGCCATCAGTTGATGTCTGATTTTCAAGTCGGCGGAGTACCGCCCGATGAGTCCATCGCTGCTGACCGTCTCGGGTTAACGGACGCTGAAAGAGATTTGATTGTCGTCGCTCGAACCGCGAACCAGCAGGACTTCTGGAACACGACCGCTGCGAATGCTTCATCAGAGTTAAAGGTCGTCGATACGTTCCTTACCAAAACAGGGCTGACGTACGCACAACTCGAATTACTGCTCGCGTTGCCTTTTATCGATCCGGCGGACCGGTTGTTCATCCAGCATCCCGACGCGTCATCGTGCGACACTGCCGCCAAGAACATCGCCAACCTCGACGATACCGCGCTCGATCGGATTCATCGCTTTCTCCGGTTGCAGAAGAAAACCAATTGGGCGTTGGAGACCACCGACGAAATCATTAATCAAACCAAACTCGGCAACCAGAATCTCAATGACGACTGTTTGAAAAAGGCAGCCGCGCTGTTGCGAATCTCACAGGAAACGGGAATCAAGATCGATCAGTTGTTGGGTTGCTACGGCGAGTTGCCGCACGAGGAGCTGCCGGATCCGGCGAAGACGCCGCTCTATCATCAGGTGTTCCTGAACAAGGCGAAGAATGGGTTCATCGATGAACGATTGTTCCCGGAAGCAATCGACGGCTCACAGGCGCTTAGTACTCTGTCTACCAGTCTGTCCGTTTGTCTCCAGATATCGGTTCAGGATCTGGACAAGCTCTTACCGATCCTGCCCAGTGTGAATGCTGATTTTCCGACGCTAAGCAGTCTCTACGCGGTCTCGCTTTTCATTCGGAAGCTCAAGCTCAAGACTGACGACTTCCTGATTCTGCGCGAACTAAGCGGCATCGATCCGACTGCAGCGCCGGAAGATACGATTGATTTCCTCGAGGTAGTTGAGGCTTCACGACAGTTTCCGCTCAAACCGGCGGATCTGAAGTTCATGCTGCTTCACGACGCGACGAATCTCGCCGATCGTGAACTCGCCGTGGACAAGATCACGCTGGT
>DATJKO010000510.1:0-7152 GCA_035491355.1 Pyrinomonadaceae bacterium | reverse complement strand
GTCACGCACGACAAAGAATTCGAACAGTGGGCCAACAAGGTCTGGAACTTTGGCGCCGGCCTCGGATCAGAAGTGTCGCTCCAGGACTTTCGCAAAGACATCATCATCGAAGCCTACAACGAAGCCGGTCAGCTCGTGATCGCCTACAAGGTGTTTCGATGTTGGGTCAGCGAATTTCAGGCCCTTCCCGACCTGGATGCAAATGCGAATGCTGTCGCGATCCAGCACATCAAGCTGGAGAACGAAGGCTGGGTGCGTGACGTTGAGGTTCAGGAACCTAGCGAACCGACTTTCACTGACCCCGCATAACCAGCCACTTAAAAGGAGCGGAAACCAACGTGCTTGTCGCCTGAGCGATCGTTGTTTCCGGATCGGGGCAGTGTCAGCACTGAACGCAAGCAGTCTACTCGCAACCTGGGAGCAAGGAACCACGCAGCACCCTCTTGAGCGTGCGGTTACTTTGCTCCATCTCGCCTGGCCGCAAAGATCTGCAGCCGAGTGGGCCAACGTGAGTGTCGGTGAACGCGACCGGCAGCTACTGCGATTACGTGAGCAGTTGTTTGGACCAAGAGTTGAAGCCACCATGCAGTGTCCAAAGTGCGGGAGTGAATTGGAACTCACTTTCACTGCACGCGATCTCGAGTCGACGGTGGTTCAACGCTCGGGAGACGAGAGGGTGAAACTGGTTTCAGGCGAGTACGAAGTCGAATACCGGCTGCCGACTACGGCTGACCTGCTCGAGATCGCAAACGGGTCAGGACCAGCGTTGGCGACGTTGCTGCAGCGGTGCGTGGTTGCTCGGCAGGGTGATGCGACGGTGGAGTCTGCGGAATTGCCAGATGCGGTGATCGAAAAGTTGAGCCACAGCATGGCGGAAGCAGATCCGTACGCGGAGATTCAGATCGCGATGGACTGTGCCGGTTGTGCACATCGCTGGTCGATGGTGTTCGACGTGGTTTCGTACCTATGGGGTGAAATCGAAGATTGGGCCATCCGGCTGCTGCGCGACGTGCACGCGCTCGCGTGTGCTTACGGTTGGAGCGAGCGCGACATTGTGGCCATGAGCGCGCGACGGCGGCGGCTCTATTTGGAAATGGCAAACGGATGAACTTGTTCACGAGCCTTGTAGATCGCGCTTTGGGCCGTGCGCCGGTGTTGCAACGGCGCCAGCCGACGATTTTCGAACCGGCGAAGAATACTGTGCTGACTACGGATCGTGACCACGCCCTCGACTCATTACGTGAGGAACACTCTTACGCGGAAGCCGAGAGTGCCGCACCAGGAAAGGCAACACAGGTTCACAACGAGATCGAGGAAATCGAAGCGAAGCCACAACGATCGAGTTCGT
Source organism: Pyrinomonadaceae bacterium (assembly GCA_035491355.1). Taxonomy (GTDB): domain Bacteria; phylum Acidobacteriota; class Blastocatellia; order Pyrinomonadales; family Pyrinomonadaceae; genus PSRF01. Next base: position 5,804 of record DATJKO010000510.1, on the reverse strand, counting down.
CAATTGTGAAGCCGCAAGCAACGGACGTCACCATCGTTGAAGCGCCGCCGGCGTTCAAACCGAAAGATCGCGAACAAAATGAGAGCGATGATAGTGAAAGACGTTCGCCAATCCGCGAAGAGTCGTTAATGCAGGAAGCTGGCAAAACACCGGATCCGGAAGCGACTGCTCTCGTCGCGCCGGCACTCGCAACGATCGTCGAACTCAAACCGGAGCGAGACGTCGTGGCGGAAAAACCTGCCGAAGCCAAATCGATCGAGGAGATCGATCTTCAGACGGACGCCGCGGATGCTGCCGAGTCGTCAATCGCCAACCGCGTTGTCGTACTTCGCACCATCGCTCAACGACAAAAGCCCGAGCACGTCGACGAATTGCCTGGCTTAAAACCGATGGCCCAACGCCGTCCGACGAGACAGGAGTCGCGCCGTTCCCTGAACGGTCAGTCGCAAACCCAACTTGCGCCGCCGATTGCTCCATCCCCACCAACGATCAACGTCACGATTGGCCGGGTCGAAGTGCGGGCTTCGACACCGGTCAAGCGCAGCGAACCTACCCGTCAGGGGGCGCCGAAATTGAGTCTCGAAGACTATCTTCGTGGACGCAGAACAGGAAACAAATGAGCAGTCCACTCGCCATCGCGGCAGTGACTGCCGCGCTGAAGGATCTACTTAACGACGGATTGTTGAATCACGATCTGTCGCCGGTTGGCAGTATCTCGGTGACGGCCGTTCCTCCCGATCGCGTCGTGACCGGCCAGACTGAACCGAACCAACTCAATATCTTCTTGTATCAGGTCACACCCAATCTCGGTTGGCGCAATGCGGGTCTGCCCGCTCGTGACGGAACCGGAGTGCGACTGACCGCAGCCCCACTCGCACTCGATCTTCACTACCTGGTGACCGCCTACGGCTCACAGGATCTAAACGCGGAAATACTGCTCGGCTATGCGATGCACTTACTGCACGAAACGCCAGTCCTGACCCGTGCCCAACTGCGAACCGTCCTCGGTGCGCCTTCGCCGGTCGACGGAACGATTCTACCGTCGCCGTTCGGAACTCTTTCCGCTGTTGACCTTGCGGATCAGATCGAACTGATCAAGCTGTCGCCTGTTTACCTGAGTACCGAAGATCTTTCGAAGTTGTGGACGGCGATGCAAGCACGTTACCGGCCGACGATGGGTTACATCGCTTCGGTCGTGTTGATTGAGCCATCGAATCTCGGTCGCGCAGCGCAACCGGTGCTGCGGCGGGGCGCGAGCGATAGTGGACCAGTGGCAGTGGCCGCACCGTTCCCGACACTGTCCAGTGTTCGCCCGGAAGCTTCCGAACTGCTGCCCGCGATGCGCCTGGGTGATGACCTGCTCGTCACCGGCACGAACTTCGACGATCCGACGACGACGACCGCTGTCCTTGAAGACATTACGTCTGGTGTGGTTCAGGAACTCGCGCCCGAACCGGTCCAACTGCCGAAGTCGATAAGACTTCACATCCCAGGCATCGCCGAAAATGCAAACGCGATGGACGAGTGGTCCATCGGCTTGTACAGACTGATGCTGCGCGTCACTCAGCCAAACGTACCTGCCTGGACCACGAACAGTCTGTCAATCGCGCTGGCGCCGATCATCACCGTGAATCCGCTGAACGCAGCGGCAGGAGATGTGAACTTGACCATCACCTGCACACCGCGATTACGGCCAGAACAATTCGCTCAGACTTCACTGCTGTTCGGCTCGCGCGCAATCGCGCCGACGAACGTCAACAACCCCGTCGACCCGACGCAGCCGACAGCGATCGATTTCACAGTGCCTGCTGTTCTTGCGGGCCAGTACATGGTGAGACTGCGCGTCAATGGCATCGACAGTCTGCCGATAACGATGACCGGTTCACCACCGGCGTTCAATGTGGATCCCGCACAACGAGTAACGGTGGCCTAAATATGGAAACGTGGCTGGAAAACAATAATCGCTACCTGGCGGCGTCCCTGGCATGGCTCAGGTTACGGCTCGAGCGGCTGGCCTTGCAGGACTCTGCGGAGCCACCGAGCAGCGAGGCCCCGCCCGCGATCGTCGACGAACCAGCAGCCAGGCAAAGGCGATTTGCCAAGTGGGTCCAGAAAACGCAGGACGTTAAGGAGCCAGTGAAGTTGCTCACCGCCGGCACGCCACCCACTATCGAGGAGTTGCTTGAAGAAGCGACCACAAAACGTGAAGCAGCGGCACAAACTGATCCACCTCCGGCGTTGCAGCTACTAGCGAACAACTTCGGTCTCTCACCTTTCGAACGAGACACGTTGTTGCTGTGTGCGTCGCTCGAATTTGATCCTGGATTCGCTTTGCTCTGCGGTCTCGCACAGCAGAACCCCGCGCAAAGTTATCCGACTTTCAGCCTGGCGTTATCCATCTTTGACGAACCGCGCTGGGACGTTACTTCCAGTCAGCGTCCTCTTCGATATGCCCGCTTGATCGGCGTAAATCAGCCTGGACCAACGCCCCTAACTTCCGCAGCACTGCGTGCCGACGAGCGCATCGTCAATTACATAAAAGGCCTGAACGCGCTCGACGACAGCCTCGCGACCATCTTCCAACCGGTTGCCAACGACGAGGCATTGTCGCTGGCGCCATCACAACAAGCCGCCGTAGCAGAGATCATCCATCGTCTCGCGGTGTCGTCGCCCGATTCCATCACGCCTTTCCAACTCATCGGCACAGACAATGGCAGCCGTCTGGCGGTGGCACGCACGGTGTGTGAAGCGACAGGCCGGCGCCTGTTGCGCGTTGGTGCAGACGCGTTACCGGTGAATCTCGCGGAGATCGAAACGCTGGCGCGACTCTGGCAACGGGAAACGGTGTTGCTGCCCATCGCGTTGTATATCGACGCCGATAATCTGAGCGATGCTTCGGGCGACGCACTGACTGCAATCAAAAAATTCTTGTCACGACCGATGGGACTGATCTTTGTCGCGGTCCATGAAACTCCGCTGACGTTCAGTAACGAACCAACCTTTGCGGTCCAGGTCAAGAAGCCCACTCCCATCGAACAATGCGAAGCGTGGCGTGACGAACTTGAGTCGATCGCGCCCGACTCTCACATGCCGCAAATCCTGGCGGGACAGTTCAGTTTGAATCTCGGCGAGATCAGGAGCGTCGCTGCCTCTGTCGATGCGAACCATGAACAGACTGTGGACCAACAGCTCTGGCAAACGTGCCGCGATCTCACGAGGGTGAGCCTTGATTCTCTCGCCCAGCGATTGGAGCCAAAAGCGACTTGGGACGATCTCGTGCTGCCGGATGAACCGATGGGTTTGATGCGGCAGATCGCGAGTCAAATCAGAGACCGTCACAAGGTCTACGACGAGTGGGGCTTCGCCAGAACGATGAATCGCGGCTTTGGCATTAGTGCTTTGTTTTCTGGCGAGAGTGGTACCGGGAAAACCATGGCCGCGGAGGTGATCGCGAACGACCTGCAGTTGAACCTGTATCGTATCGATCTTTCCGCCGTCGTTAGCAAATACATCGGCGAGACGGAAAAGAACCTGCGCAGACTTTTCGACGCCGCCGAACGTGGTGGGGCGATTCTCTTCTTCGACGAAGCAGATGCTCTCTTTGGTAAGCGCAGCGAAGTGAAAGACAGTCACGATCGTTACGCAAACATCGAGATCAACTACCTGCTCCAGCGCATGGAAGCGTTTAGCGGACTCGCAATTCTCGCCACCAACATGAAGAGCGCCTTGGACACGGCCTTCGCGCGCCGTCTGCGTTTCGTAGTGAATCTTCCCTACCCGGGAATCAAAGAGCGCAAGCTGATTTGGCAACGAGCGCTGCCGGTTGAAACGCCCACCAAGGATCTCGATTTCGAACGCCTGGCCCGACTCAGCCTTTCCGGCGGGAACATTCAAAGCATCGCGCTGAACGCGGCGTTCATGGCCGCCTCAAACGGTCAAACAGTGACGATGCCGATCCTCATGTCCGCAGCGCGCGCCGAGTTACGCAAACTCGACAGAGGATTCAGCGAAGGTGAACTCCGTCTGATTGGAGCGCCGCCAAAAGTATGAACATAAACCTCCACATCGATCGCCTGATACTCGACGGTCTCGACCTGGCGCACGACCAGCGACCGCTCCTTCAAGCGGCAGTGCAAACCGAGTTGGGCCGGCTACTGACTGCTGGCGGTTTATCCAACGAGATCGCCGGCGCCGGCGCGCTGCCACGTGTCGCCGGCGATGCAATTCAAGTTCAGCAACAGAGTGGACCACAGGACACGGGCCACCGGATCGCAGCTTCTGTTTATGGAGCGATCGGCGCGCCTAAGACTTGAAAAACGATGCGAGCCTTGGATTCAAATAGTAAGAAACAGTCGAACTCGACAGTTTCACCAGTACCGAAACCAGCAAAGACTGGTGGTGTGGGCATTCAGGGTTCGCGACCGCATGACGTACTGCGCACGCGCGACTCGCTCACTGCCACACAGCCGGGCGACAAGCACGAACGTGAAGCCGACAGAGCTGCCGACCTTGCGATGAACAATCGGTCGATCGCGTCAATGAGCTCCGATGAGCAATCGAGTTCACATTCCACTCAGTCTGCGCCGCGATCGGGTGCGCCACTCGACACCGGCACGCGCACACAGATGGAAACCCGCTTCGGTCACGACTTCAGCCAAGTCCGAGTTCACACCGACGACAAGGCGGCGGCATCTGCTCGCGACGTTAACGCGCGCGCTTACACAGTCGGAAGCGACATCGTCTTTGGCAAGGGCCAATATCATCCTTCTGCGACTTCATCCCAACGGTTGATTGCTCACGAACTCGCCCACGTGGTCCAACAACGACACACCGGGCAGCCTGCTGTTGCGAGGCAACTGGACTACGAAGAAACCGGACGAAACATCACCCGCCCAAACCTCGAAGATAGTTTCAAGGCTGGCTACTGGTATCAGAAGGTAGCGGAGTCCTATGACTTCCATTGGGGCAGCGGGACTAGCCGGCTGACCACCAATCCGGAAGAGTCGGATGCAATGTTCTCTGTGCTCTGGGCCAAGCAACCGCCAACCGGATTCACAACGAAGACAGTAGTTAACGTAGAGATTCCGGCGCGCAACAGCACGCCCATCGGTAAACCCGTACTTTATAGATACACGTTCGAGCCAAAGGATCCGACCATTGCGACCAGTCTACCCTCGGTCATGGTGGATTTTATTGGCGCCGGAATGACGACTGCGATTACGCCGGCCAAACCTCCCGGCAATTATTCGTCGAGCATAAGCTCCTACTCGATGAACGATTTTCCCACTGCTTTTGCGGATTACTTCGGGGCTTTTCCAGAGGAGGAGAAATACCTCTTCCGCTGGGTGGAGAAAGAAGCACCTACTAAATTCTCCCAGCTACTCAAGGTTCGCACTTCGTCAACGAAGAAGAAAGTCACCACAACTCGTGAGACGTCTTTCTTCGTCGAGGGCGAAAAAGACACGAAGGGAAAGGTTTTGTCGCTGGACATTCGTTTCCTGGGAACTTACTCACCAGAAGTCCAGCGTGTCCCTGCCGATTACCGGTCCAAGGATTATGCCGACGTCCTGGTCGAACGCGCACAAACAACGCCGGATGAAATAGGAGGAGACACGCTCGGCAAGGTTAATCTTCCGACTGGAATCAGTGCCGAGGAAGCGTTCGCGGTCAAGTATTACGTACAGTCGTATTTCAAGTTTTACACCATTAAAGGCGTAAAGTTTAAAGGGACTCGAACCTCCGAAGTTGATGCCATCGTCATCGTCCCAAACAAACCACTCAAGGTCCTTTACACGCTTCGCTTT
>DATJKO010000509.1:0-6022 GCA_035491355.1 Pyrinomonadaceae bacterium | reverse complement strand
TCGTCAGTGGTGAAGCTTCTCGTCGGACCGCGTGAACTGTAGGTCGTCACGCCATCGTCGGAACGTCCGTCGGTTCCGAACGTATTCGCTGCGCCCACGGTGATCGCCGACGGTTCGTTACCCGGCGAATGGATGCGGCCGTAGATCTTGTTTCCGTCCTCGTCCTTGCCATTATTTCCGGCTGCGGCGAATACCACGACACCAGCATTGACCAGACGCCGCACGGCGCGGCAAATCGGATCGTCACGATACGAATCGATCGCGGGCATGCCGAGACTCAGGTTGACGACGCGAATGTTGTAAGTCGTTCGATTGGTCGCGACCCAATCAAGCGCGCGCAGCACGTAGCCGGTGCTGCCCACACCCTGCGAGTTGAGGACGCGCAAGTTGATCAGGTTGGCGTTCGGCGCCATGCCAACATACTCGCCGTTGGAGATGCGACCATTGCCGGCGGCGAGCGAAGCGACGTGAGTTCCGTGTCCGTACGGGTCGTCAGTTCGTCCTTCGCCGGTAAAGTCTTCGCTGTAAACAACGCGCACGCTGTTGGAGCGATTCAGGAATGACTGATGGTCGGTGTCGATTCCGGAATCAAGAATGGCGATGCCGATACCGGAACCGTCGAGCGAACTATTGTTGTTTCCGTTGTTGTTGCTTCGCACCTGATCGGCGCCGGTGGTACTCGTGATGTGTCCCATCGGCTGCACCGCGCGATTCAACGAGACGTACGCAACGTCCGATCGCGAGGCCATCGCGATGGCAGCGTTCACTGGAAGCGTCGCGATGCGCACTTTGATGTTTTTCAACTTCCGAATGTCGCTGGCGCCCGTGACCTCGAGTGCCGAGTCGACGGAAAGTTCCGATTGACTCGCAGGCTGAATAACGACGCGAACGAATTCCGTGCCTTTTCCTTCACCGACCTTCCGCAGTATGTCGCCGGAAACCTTTCGGTCGTGGCGGTCAGTGTCGTCGAGGTTGATGGTAATTGTCTGCGCGCGGCTTCGATTTTCGAAAACGAATAGCGAGAGAAGTAGCAGTGAGGCAAAAAGGCTCCATAGAATCGGGTGAAGAGATCGCTTCATTTGGTACTCCAGGATTGTGGGTGTCGATGTCCCTCTCGGTTACAGCGCTACCGGTTGAGAACGGGGAGGAAGTCGGGGCAATCCACGCACCCTTCGGGGAGCTAAAGTGTGTCGGGGTTGAGGAGTCTAGCAGAGAAATCAAAGTAGTTAAACATGCAAAAATGTTAAAAAACCGTGTCGGAATCTCAAGAAGAACGGCCGCATTCGGGCATTTCGCCCCGAGATGGGCCCTCCGACTCGGGCTAAGTGATGTCTCAATTTGAAGTTGTTTCTCTGCGGTCCTCTGCGCATTCTCGGCGCACTCTGCGTTAAAAGGCTGTTTCTACGCCGAGGACCGCCAAGGATCCGCAGACCGCAGAGGGAACTCGCAATTTAAGGCACCACCTGGATTAGTGGATATTTACAGCCTCCGGGGCGTTTATGTAGACTGGCCGTCAGCTCAGAAGCCTCAAGATCAGGAGAATTAATCAATGCATTCCCCCCGCAATGCCCAGATCATTGCCGCACTCATAGCATCTTCGTTTCTTTTTGGAACACCTTTTCGAACCGCCAACGCTCAAACCGGCACAACCAAACCACAGGACCGGCCGAAGGCTGCCGAAACCGCTCAAAAGACTCCCGAGGCGGCCAATCAAAAGCCTGACTATTCGACCGAAGCAGTCGTCATCGACCAGTTGACCACCGCCTATCGCTACGAGTCCGACGGCACCGGCCAACGCGAGTTGATCATGCGCATCAAGATCCAGAGCGACGCGGGGGTGGAGCGTTTCGGACAACTCATTTTTCCCTATAGCTCCGCAAACGAAAAACTCGAGATGGATTATGTGCGCGTGCGTAAAGCCGATGGCAGCGTAGTGAACGCCACCCCTGCCGACATCCAGGACTTGTCTGCGCCACTCGCACGCGAAGCTCCCATCTACACTGACCTGCGTCAGAAGCACATCACGGTTCCCGGTCTGCGTCCGGGAGACCAACTCGAGTACCGCCTCGTTTGGACCATTCACAGCCCGCTCGCGCAGAACCATTTCTGGGTCGAACATGATTTCGTTACGCGCGGCCCAATAGTTCTCAGCGATGAGTTGACCGTGAACATTCCTGCGACGAGCAAGGTCAAACTCAAAACTGAACCAGGCTTCGATCCGGCGATCAAAGAGGAGAACGGCCGCCGCATCTACTCGTGGAAACAGGCGCAGTTGAAACGTAGTTCTGACGAAGCGGAAAAAGAGAAAGAAGAAAAAGAGGACGACGAGGCCGAGGAGAAGGACCCCGATGATATTCGTCCGGATGTTCAACTGACGACGTTTCAGAGTTGGGCTGAGGTCGGCCAATGGTACGCCGGCCTGCAACGCGATCGCATCGTTCCCGACGACAAGATCAAAGTCAAAGCCGAAGAGATCATCAAAGGGCGGAACACCGAAAGAGAAAAAATCACTGCGCTGTACGAGTATGTCGCCAAGAACTTTCGTTACGTCAGTCTCTCGTTAGGCACCGGCCGCTACCAGCCACACGCAGCGGCTGAAGTGATGAGCAACCAGTATGGCGACTGCAAAGACAAACACACGCTGCTCGCTTCCATGCTGGCCGCGACCGGACTGCGCGGTTATCCAGTGCTGATTAACTCGGCGCGCAAACTCGACGTCGATATTCCTTCGCCGGGCCAGTTCGATCACGTCATCACCGCGATTCCACTCGGCACCGAAACGTTGTGGGCGGATACAACTTCCGAAATTGCACCCGTAGGATTGTTGTCGCCGCGCTTGCGCAACAAGCAGGGGTTGATGGTGCCGACAGGTGATCCCGCTCGACTCGAAACTACGCCGGCGGAACCGCCGTTTCTGTCGTCCGAACTCGTAAACATGGAAGGCGTTGTCGACGATCTCGGTAAAGTTTCTGCCAAAGGTCGTCTCGTGCTCCACGGCGACTCCGAGACCTACATGCGCTTCATGTTTCGTCGGACGCCAAAGGCCGATTGGAAAAACCTCGGGTTCTATATGGGAATGGCTGGAGGTCTGCCGGGCGAAGTCAGCGAGATCAAGGCAACCGATCCTGCCGACCTCGAAAAGCCGTTTGAAGTCGAGTTCAACGTTTCGCGTAAAGACTTTCTCGATTGGTCGAGCAAGAAACTGAAAGTGCCGCTCCCGTTTCCATCGTTCAGCCTGAACAACTTTTACGGCCGTACGAGCAAGAGCAAGAAACCGCTCGATATCGGCCCGCCGATCGACATCTCGTACAGTCTGAAACTCACGCTACCCGCGAAGTATCAAACACGGCTGCCGCTGCCTTTAAAGGTGTCGCGTGATTACGGCGAGTACACCGCCAACTACAAACTCGAAGGACAGACTCTGATCGCCGAAAGAAAGCTCAGTGTGCGAAAGGGTGAATTACCGGCGGAGCGCTTGCAGGATTACCAGGCGTTCGTTGCCGCCGTGCGCGCCGATGCGACCCAAACGCTTTCGCTCGAAACGGAAATCGCGGGCGCACCTTCGATTCCCGATTCAGTCAAGACGGAAGATCTGATGCAAGCGTCGCAAGCGGCGATTCGGAACGGCAACTACGCGATGGCCGAGCAACTGCTGAAACGAGTCGTCGAGAAAGACCCGAAACACAAGAGCGTCCGGCGCAATCTCGGCTTCGTACTCGTGCAGGAGCGCAAGTACGACGAGGCGATTACGGTGCTGCGCGAGCAGACCAAGATCAATCCGTTCGAGGATTATGCCTACAACATGCTCGGCCGCGTTTACTGGTACCAGCAGGATTACCCGAACGCCGAAGAGTCGTTCCGCAAGCAGATCGAAGTGACGCCGCTGGACCAAACGGCCCACTCGAACCTCGGGCAGATGCTGGTCGAATCGCGGAAGTACAACGAAGCCATTCCGGAGCTCGAGCGCGCGCTGTCGTTGACGCCGGACGAAGAGATACTTCACATCAGTATGGGTCGTGCTCATCTCGCGTTGGGTGAAACGCCGAAAGCGATTGCCTCGTTTGAGGAGGCGATCAAGCTGTCGCGCACGCCGTTGGTCTTGAATAACGTTGCTTATTACCTCGCGGTGTATGGCGCGCAACTCGATAAGGCGCAGCAGTATGCTGAGTCGGCGGCGACGACTATCGCGGCGAGTCTGCGTAATCTCGAGGCCGGCAATCTGACAATTGACGACCTGCGCAGTGTTGCTTCACTGGCCGCGTATTGGGACACGCTGGGTTGGGTCTACTACGCGAAAGGCGATCTGGATTCCGCGGAGAAGTACATCAAGGCTTCGTGGACTCTCCAGCAGCACAGCGAGGTGGGCCATCACATGGGTGCAGTGGCTGAGAAGCGCGGCAGGAAAGAGGAAGCGATTCGGCTGTACGCGCAAGGCGCTGTGGCCGCGAGTCTCCGGCCTGAAGCTCGCGAGAGTCTGATGAAGTTAATCAAACCCGACACGGTCGAATCGCTGTTGCAGGCGGCGAGGAAAGAATTGCCGGCTTACCAGACGATTACGTTGGCCCCGGCTTCGGCGGGTGCGAAAGCCGCGGCGGAGGCTGAGTTCTATCTGCTGTTCGCGCCTGATGCGAATCGTCACGCGCAGGTGATCGACGTGAAGTTCATCAGCGGAGACGAAAGTTTGAAAGCACTGACCGCGCAGTTGAAGTCGGTCAAGTATCAACTCGAATTTCCTGATGCTTCGCCGACGAAGATCGTGCGACGCGGAGCGCTGCGATGCGAGGCGGCGCCTGGGCCGTGTAAGTTCTTTATGACCCCACCGGATATGGTCACGTCCCTGGACTGAGGTCCCTGTGTTTGAGTTCGGCCAGAGGAGGTGACAAGGCGCCAGGCGAGAGGTCAATAGAAGTTCTTTTCGCTTTACAGCGTCGAGTCGGGTCTCTTATCGTTAGTGCGTCCGGCTATGCACGCCCTTCCTTCTCTTCCAAAGATTTAGGTCGAGCAATTTCCGGACGTTGATTGCAAAAGGCTGCGATGTTCCCGCTTCGACACACGTCGAAACTGGCATCGCCGCCTTTTTTACCCTTATGAAGCTTTGTACAAAAGTCGGTTCTCAGCGGCTTTGCCCCCCGATGTGAGGCAAGGCTCTGCCTTGCCGAAAAAGTCTTTTCTTCATTGGGGCTACGCCCCTCGTTCGACCTTTGGTCCAAAAACCTTGGGGCAAAGCCCGAACCAGCGGCGAAGCCGCAGCGCTAAGGGTAGTCTTAACGGCGAGGCATAGCCCCGCCGCACATCGAGGCGGCGAAGCCGCAACGGTCCTGTCAAACTTCTTGTGCAAAGCCACCTTATGAAGCCAAACGCTATCCTCTTACGGCGACAAAACAAGATCATTATTCCCACTGGCACATCCTCGTTGCCCGTGCCAATCGTCGCTACCTTCAACAAAAACCTGGAGGTACTCGGCTACACACTCTCGCCCGCGGTCCTGCAGACGCTCGGATCCCTCAACGAAGTGTTCAAGCCCGATCTGTTCAGCCTGTTCACACTGCACGCCCGCGCGCGAGGCACGTTGGTTAACAGTGAGTCGGATGCGGACACAGTTTTCTCATTGAGCAAAGGAATCACTCCGTACCAACTCGATCTCATCGCCGCCGAGTTTCTATAGTCCGGGGCCTTTCCACAAGAAATCTGTTAGTTACTGGTGCTGGTCTTCTCTGCGTATCTCTGCGTACCTCTGCGACTCGGCGGTAAATGTTTTTACAACTTCATGCCTAACGCAGAGGCGCAGAGATACGCAGAGTTCGCAGAGAAGTTAGCCAAAATGTTCGACCACCCGCTAAACTGTCGGCTCACAACATCGTATGAAGTCGACGGCGAACCCTCTCATCAGCGTTGTTATGCCCGTGTACAACGCACTGCCGTTTCTTGACGACAGTATCAACAGCATCCTCAACCAAACGTTCACCGACTTTGAGTTTGTAATTCTCGACGACGCTTCCACGGACGGATCTGTCGAACAACT
>DATJKO010000508.1:0-5858 GCA_035491355.1 Pyrinomonadaceae bacterium | reverse complement strand
CGAGCGGGTAAATCGTGTTCAGGAAAAGAAACAGGCTGCGCCACAACAGCAAACGGTGCAACAGCCGCAGCGTGTCAATCGCGGTCAGGAAAAACGGCAGGCTGCGCCGCAACAGCAAACGGTGCAACAGCCGCAGCGCGTGAATCGCGGTCAGGAAAAACGGCAGGCTGCGCAAGCTGAACGTCCCGTGCAGCGTGCACAACAGCAACCTAAGGCTGAACGAGTGGCCCAACCTCAACCGAAGGTTGAGAAGCCGAAAGGTGGACAGGGCCAGGCCCAACCCAAGGGTAGCGCTGCTGGTGGAGGTAAAGGCAAAGGCAAGAAACCGTAACCGCGGATTTGAAGGATCAGTTTGATCCGAGGTTGGTTCGAAGCTCAACAATCGAGACCGCACCGGGCGCGATTAGCACGGTGAGGTTCTCAATAGGCAAAGCGTGATCGGTTACCCAATCGGTCGCGCTTTGTATTTTCCCGTTCCGCAAACTGATACTCACTTTAACGTACGCACTACGATCGACCTGGGCCAGTCCCTGCTGCGGCTTGAACACGCCGTTGTTATTTATCAACGTCACCACCCACCCATTCGTCGTTCGATTAATCAAATACTCAACATCACCATTAACCTGGACCGGGGTTGCATCGGCGAAGATGTGACTCAACATGTGCGCCGCGAACGGCGTCAGCCGCTCATCAACGCCCAGTAAGTCGGCGACCGAAGCAAAGATCACACTTCCCTTCCCGACTTTGTTTACCGTCACTAACGGATCGCCATTCGATGCGGCAATCAACGCCGTCGCTCCACGCAACTCGACCTTCTCGTACCGAAACATCTGCCCCAACAGATCCTGCGAGGCCTCACCCGATGCTGCACACCGCGCATCATCAGCCTCGCCGACAGCATTCGATAACCTCACGCCGAGCAATTGGTCCGGCAGGCCTTTTACCTGCGCCGCATTTAAAACAACCGTCCCGCCATTTCGCACGTAGTCAGTCAGCTTCTGGATCCACTCGGGCGACCACTCGATCCGCCCACCAACTACGACGGCACGATACGCACCAAGCGCCGATCGCGACGATCCATCAGTCGCGGTAAGCACATCGAAAATGTCGCCAAACAAACCCGACACGAATGGCTGCCGGTCAGCCGTCGCCGGTTCACCCTCAACGACCAGCGCCGGATAGTACGCCGCGCCAAACAACTCGCGCAGCGCCCGATCGCCACGATCGATCTGCGACACTTCAAACGGCCACTGCGGGTAATCCGTCATCTCAAACCCGTGCGCCGGATCGAGCAGAAACGCGATCGGCGTGTACGGCGTTCCGCGATCCGGATGCTTCTCAGCGAAGCGCACAAACTCGTCGGTAATCCTCCCCAGGGGATTCAGTTGAAACGGATGTTCACCCGGGCCGGGTTTGAAAAACTGATCCTGCCCCTGCTCGAGATAGATCGCCGACGCGCCCGACATGTAGTAGAGAAAGTAATTCTTGCGATACCACGAGAGCGATGGTCCCATCGTGGCGCCGTAACGCGAGTGATAGAAGTAATCAGGACCGGCGAAGTTTTGCGCACGCGTGAACGTGGTCGCCGTGTCGCCGAAGTTTGGCGCGTGATAGTAAACAAAGGCTCCGCCAAACTGCCGCACCGCGCCGCGCGTAAAAGCGATGCGCAGGCCCGTCATCGGCATCACTGCCGCTGTTTCCATTCCGAGAAGATTCACCCCCCACGCGGTTAACGCGTGCGCAAACGAAGTGCTGGAAGTCGATTGCGCCGGAATCAGTTTGTCCCACATCGGACCGGTCTCGGTGTGAAACGTCTCGCGCCACTTGCGCGACAGTGCCTGCGAGTAGAACTCCTTGTGCGCCTCGAGGAGTTGTCGGCGCGTCATCGACGGCGAGATCTTTAACTCGTTCGGCGCGGAGTCCCACACGTAACCGACGCTCTCACCCGATATCCAGCCGAGAAATTGCTGCTTGAACTCGCCGTTCAGCAACTGCCACACAGCTTTGCCCTCGTCCTCTTTCAACACGGCGCTGCCGTAGTTGATGAGAACCGCAAACGGAACTTTCGTCTCGCGCAGGTAACGAAGAAACGGACTTCCCTCTTTCAAGTACTCCGGAACGTTGTTGAAGTAAATAACCGGCACGACCAGTTTCGACTGAAACAGCGGCACATCCGTCGCGCCCTTGTACTTCTTGATGAACTCTTCGATCGGCTCGGCATTGAAAGGATAAAGCGGCCGTTCCTCGGCGGGTTTATCGAGCAAGGGCCAGAACTCTTTCGCAATGTTCCATGGCATGAGGAAATCGCGGCCAGCGACTTTCGGACGTTGCCAGAGTTCGGGCACGTTCTGCGGCGGTTCGCCGGTTAGCAATGACGACAGTGGTTTGCGCGAACTGGACCAGGTGCGCAAGTAACGCTGCGCAGCGAAGTCCGGTTTTTGCCGGCCGTTTGGTCTGTACGCGAAATCGTCGGTGAGGACGAAGCAGTCGACGTGTCTTCGCGCAGTTGTCGCTTTCTCAACGTTCAGAGAAACGCGCGCCGGACCTTTCTTCAACGTCGTATCCGCGAAGTCCCAGGTGAACGCCCAGCCCCAGTACATACTGATCTCGTCGTTCGCATCAACGATGTCTGCTTCACCAAACTCGCGCCGAAAGATCTGTTCGCCATTCTGAGCAATCGTGACGGTGAAGGTCTCTTTCTTCCTGGCCCAATCGGCGTAGCGAATCCAAATCCGGTATTGGCCGGCGCGGGGTACTTCAACATCCTGGTAGATCGTCGCCTTCGTTTCGTCCGCACTCGCGGCCGCGGAGTTCCACTCACTCTCGCCGCCCTGCGTCCATTCCGCCGACACGCCTGGACCATTCATTCCCCAACCCGGCGCTTTATCGCGGGAAAGATTCAGGTACGACGGGTTCAGCATCGGCGCGCCGAGCTTCCCCGTAGTAAAGCCGCGCATGTTCTCCGCTTCGTACCAGAGGTACTCGGCGTGCGGTGGGATGGCGGGACGGGGGGATGCGGTGACGCGGGGACGGGGGGATGCGGAGACGCGGGGATAGCGGTAAAGGCCATCACCTATGAGAAGTGAAAAGGCGCCGCAGAGAATTATGAGAAACGATGCTCTAATCTTTATCGACACCTCTTCATGACCGACCTATTTCACTTGCGAACTGACTTTGGCGAACGAATGATCCAGTGATCTTTATGCAGGATCATGTGAACGAGTTGAGCCAGGATTCTGTCATATGTGTTGTCAAGATCCGTAGTGTCAGCGGTGCTGAGATAACAACAACGTTGCGCGAATTCTACCCAGACGCGGGTCTCTTCAGCTTCACCCTCTGAGTCACTCATCTTACTAACAAAGTGAGCAGGGTAGCGCCGTTTCCGCCAAGCCTCCCCAATGTTTGTGCAAACGGAGCGTGACGAACGACGCATCTGATCCGTAAGTGAGTACTTCTCTTCCGTCGGAAACGACTTCGACAGCTCGAATACTCTCATAGCCGCATCCATTGCAGCCTGGTAGACACGCAACTCCTTATAACTCCGAATGTTCTGCAAGTTAGTGAGGACCTCGATTCTTGTGAGTATATAAAGCCGTTCAGGTGTATGAGGCCACCTTTTAATTATCGCCGCGTCCCCGTGTCTCTCCGTCCCCGCGTCTCACTTCCCCGCGTCCCCGCGTCGCTACGCTACCCCAACGCTTCCAAACACTCACCCAACCCGCGTTGACGGCAAGTAAACATCGGCGTGTCACGAAGCGTGAACGAGCTGGCTTTGGTTTCTCGGAGTTCCTGGACCAGGTCGAGGAAGTCAGACGGATAATCGGTTTCAAACGCGACGACAAACTCCTGATCGTCCAGACCAAACGAATACGTAGTGTGAAGTTTGACGGAGCGGTACTTGGAACCGATACGAATGTGCTCGTCCATCATCTCCTGCCGTTTTTCGCCAGGCTGCGAGTACCACTCCCGCGTCTTCACAAACGGATAAACGAACAGAAACTGCGACTTGCCGGGAACGATGTGCAGCCGATCCTCGACGTGCTCGGGATTGTCTTTGTCGATATACATCGAGCGCTTCGTCATGGAGAGAAACGACTGCGATGGTTCGATGTATTTCGCCATCTCGGTGCGGTTCAGTCGCGCCGTCATCTCCTGGATTGGCTCAAGATCGTAGCCAATGCGCCAGATCATAAAATCGACGTTGGTCCGCAGGCCGATGGTCGAATAAGTATGAATCAACAATGAGGAGCGAAACTCCTCAACTGTCTTCACGAATTCCTCGCGGCAGCGTTGTTTGTCTGCGTCTGAAAGCAATCGCCACTCAGGCCGCGCGTGATAGAAAGTGAAATTGACGAACTGTCGGGGGAGCTTCGCTTTCTCAACTTCTACTTCCGCGTGCGTGGGCGCGAGTCGAAGGGAACCGCGAGCGGCATTACCTGGATCCTTATCGCTAACCATTTGAGTTTACCTCGGTAAAAGACTGACGCTGGAAAGATGCGGCGATGCGAAGTTATTCTGCCCAGTCTGGTGGCCGATTGCAACCGGGGAATAAAGCAGGGCCCTGCTTTGGATCGGCCCTGCGTATCTCTGCGTTCCTCAGCAACTCTGTGGTTATATCGTTTTACTCCACTTTACCGCTGAGGCGCAGAGGAACGCAGAGATACGCAGAGTCGACATTAGTCACCCGAGGGGAAGAAACCCTGGCGCTGACGCGTCTATAATCCGTGGTCAAAAAATGACAGACTCAAATCAGCCCACTCGTCGCTCGTTCCTGCTGCTGGTGCCGCTTGGTGTTTTTGCCTCGCTGGCCGGCGCTGCTTTTCGTTTTCTGCGGCCGCGGATCTCTGCCGCTACAGATCGCTGGCTTGACGTTGCACCTTTGAACGAGCTGGCCGGCGCGCAGCCGCTGAGCCGGAAGGTGGCTGCCGAGCACATTGCCGGTTGGGCCATCACGACGGAACAGCACAACGTCTTCGTGTTACCAGCGAGAAACAATCAGGTGGTTTCCGCGATCTGCCCGCACGAGGGTTGCGAAGTACTGTGGGAACAGGAGCGTAACCGCTTTTCGTGTCCGTGTCATGAAAGTTACTTTTCAGCGGACGGCGCCAGGGTCAGTGGACCAGCGCCCCGTGGCCTCGATCCCTTACCGACACGCGTACAGGACGGAAAACTGCAAGTGCAGTACAACGCGCAACCTGAGACTCGCGCATGACTGCCACCAGGTTTGACATTGTTAACGCTCGAGAGCGGCTGGGTATTCACGCCTGGCTCGATACAACGTCGGGCATCGTCGCCGTGTTGCTTGCGGTTCAGTTTTTCACCGGCATACTGCTCGCCTTTTACTACGTGCCGTCGACAGACCATGCTTATGCGACGGTTGATTTCATGCAGCAGGTCGTGTCGTCAGGAGCGTGGATCCGTTCGCTGCATCACTACGGCTCGCAATGGCTGGCGCTGTTTGCGTTTCTGCACGTGGTGCGACTGTTTTGGCGCGAGGCATACGTCGACAGGAACAAACAGTGGATTGCGGCGGTTGTGTTGCTCGGTTTGGTGATGGCGGCGGGCGGAACAGGTTATTCACTGCCCTGGGACGCGCGTGCGTTTTTCAGTACTCGCATTGCCGAAGGGTTGATGGGTGGGCTTCCGTTTGTTGGTCGACTTGCGAGGCTATGGTTGTTGGGCGGCAGCGAGATCTCAACGCTCACGTTGTCGCGGTTCTTTGCGTTGCACGTGCTGGTGATTCCCGCGTTGATCGTCGCGGTTATGGTGTGGCGTCGGTTGCCGCTGCTCGACTTGCAACGCAACGCGATCGCCGCGGCTGTCGTGTTTGTCGCACTCGCGCTGTGGTCGTCGAGGTT
>DATJKO010000507.1:0-6486 GCA_035491355.1 Pyrinomonadaceae bacterium | reverse complement strand
TGTACCTTTTGTGCCTTGTTGTGGCCTATTAACTTAAAACAGCTCGAACTTGATCGTCAGATACTTCTTCGGGTTCTGGCGGAAGTCGTAGATCATTTTAACGCCTTCGGACGAGAGCTGGTTGACGTTGGTATACAACGTGTCGTCGTTGAGGAGTTTGCCGACGGTACCTTCGCCACGTTGAGCTGCGGCGACCATGTTGTCGACTCGTTCGGCGGTCGTGTTGAAGCGTGCGATGGCGGCGCGAGCGTCGTTGTAGATCTGCTCGTCGCGAATCAGTTTACCGAGCGTCCCTCGACCGGCGTTGATGTCTGCGATCATGAGGTTGATTGAATCCACCGATTTGTCGAGACGGTCAGCCGTGCGATTGATGCGGTTGTAGAACTCGTCGTCAGTCAGCAGCTTTCCTGCGGTACCGCGGCCGGCCCGAAGATCGTCGGAAATTGATTTCAGCGAGACAGCGATCTCATTCGCGTTGTTATAGAGCGCGGGATCGTTGATGAATCGTCCTGCCGAACCATTACCTGACCGAACCGCCGTCATCACGTCTTCCGTCTCACGAATCGTGGCGTTGAGGTTGTTATAGAGTGCCTCATCGCTGAAGAGACGTCCGACCGTCCCTCTACCATCCTTCACGTCTTTCACGATGCCCGAGATTTCGTCCGACAGTTTACTAAGCCGTTGGGCGAGATCGGTTCCGGAAGTCGCGAAGTCGTTTACGGTGTTCGATGACGATGAAGGCAACACTGCACCGTCCTGGATCGGTTGGCCCACTGAGCTGCCAGGCGTGATGTTGATGAGCATCTCGTTTCCGAGCAGGCTCGGCGATCCTTGTTGCGCTTGCGAGTCGGTGCGAATGCGCTGATTTGCCGGCTGACCGTCAATGTTCGCATCGATCACCATCTGCGCTTCGACGCGCGGTGCACCCGGCGCCGGCGACGGATCCAACAAGACGATGCGATCAACCTTGCCCACGCGCACACCGGCGAGACGCACCTCAGATCCCTCGCGTAGACCGTTCGCATCACCGAACCGCGCTTTCAAGTGCAACTTTCGAGTGAACGGATTGATGTCGCCCGACGCGTTGAGTACGAGGAAGACCAGGACCGCGATCGCGATTAGTACGAAAATGCCGACGCGCAGTTGACCCAGAGTTACATTCTTCTTTGATGGAGGCATTGGTCCGTCACCCCTTCGTTAAATTGCCGGTGCGATTAATGGCCGCGCAGAAACTTCTGAATATAAGGATCTTCCGCACGGCGTAAAGCTTCGTCGGTGCCGCTGAAGATGACTTTGCCAGTGCGCATCATCATCACTTTACTGTTGATGAGACACAGGCGCTCACCTTCACGTTCGAACACCACTTTGCCGTCGTCATCAACCACGGCATACTCGGAACAGATGTACTGGAGGTTGTTCATTTCGTGCGTTACGAAGATCGACGAGACGTCTTCGAGATCGCGCAACTTCATCGCGAGTTCGCAGATGGTCCGGGCCGTCGGCGGATCGAGACCGGCGGTTGGTTCGTCAAACAGCACGATCTTCGGATCGCCAATCAAAGCACGGGCGATGCCCACGCGGCGTCGCATACCACCGGAGAGTTCGATCGGCATCTTGTCGATCGCGTCCTCGAGGTTTACGAACCGCAACATGCGTCGCACCTCAGGTTCCACTTCATCTTCGGGCACGGCCTGTTCGTGCAGCCGGTAGGCGACGTTGTCGTACACGGAGAGGGAATCGAAGAGCGCGCCTTCCTGGAAGACCATTCCGATCTTCTTGCGAACCGTCATCATCCGATCTTCGGAGTAGTTCGTAATGTCTTCGCCGTCGACAAGGATCTGTCCCGAGTCGGGTTTGAGCAAACCGAGCACGAGTTTGATGATGGTCGACTTTCCGCCGCCGGAACCGCCAAGGATGATCTTCGTCTCCCCTTTCATCACCTTGAAGCTGAGATTATCGAGGATGACGCGCTCGTCAAACGCGAGTACTACGTCGCGAAACTCGATGGCCGGAATGGCCCGGTCGCGGTCGTCAACTTCGTGGAAAGTCGATTCCGCTGCAAGTTCGCTGACGGTCGGTGATGTGGTATGGATGTCGGTTGTCGCCATGTTGGAGCAAGCCGGGAACTAGGATGTGCCTAGAATAACCTGAAGCGCTTTAGCGAGGAAATAGTCGGCAATAATCACCGCGATTGAAGCATTAACTACTGCCCGCGTGGTGGAGCGGCCGACGCCGACAGTTCCACCTTCGGTGTTGAGCCCCTGCCGGCACGCAATAGCGGCGATAATCATCGAAAAAACGATTGGTTTTACGAGACCGCCAATCAGGTCGTCAGTCGTGACGCCGTCACGTACGGCAGAGATAAAAACACTCGACGACACGGAGTAAAGCGCAACCGCCGTCACCCAGCCGCCGAAGATTCCGAGCACGTCAGCGAGCACTGTCAACAGGGGCAGACTCACCAGCAGCGCAAACAGACGCGGCCAAACGAGCTTGCGCACCGGGTCTGTGCCGAGCGCGCGCATCGCGTCGATTTGTTGCGACACGACCATCGAGCCGAGTTCAGCCGAAATGGCTGACCCGACGCGCCCTGTGACCATCAGCGCACACAGAACCGGACCCAACTCGCGCACGAGTGACACGGCGACGAGATATCCCGTCTGCGATTGGGCGCCGTAGCTTTTGAGCGTGGGAAACGTTTGAACCGTCAGAACGCCGCCCGTGAAAAAACCCGTCAGGATGATGATAGTAAGCGAGCCTACGCCAATGGAGTCCATCTGATCGATGGTTTCCTGAACATACCGAGGCCGCTTGAATATACCGCGAAATGCGCGCGCGGCCAGCAGCGTAGTCTCCTGGAGCTCGAGCAGCGAGCGCGTAGCGAAGTTCATTTGGAGAGTGATTTAGCCTGTCTTTTAAAAGAGCGGCCTATCATGCGCAAATTGAGCGTGAGGCGTCAAGGTAGTAACACTGTGCGTGGTGTCTTAAATTGCGAGTTCCTCGGCGGGCTCTGCGTTGAAACAGCCTTTTAACGCAGAGGGCGCAGAGAATGCACAGAGGACCGCAGAGAAGCACTTTCAAATTGAGACATCACACCACACTGTGGGACTAGCGGGTTGCATTATTTCGCAACCCGGAATCACGGCCGGCGAGAACCGGGACGAAATGCGTCAACGTTGGGACGGCGTGGGGCGTTGGGGTTGTTGGGACGTTGGGGGGCCATAACGTCGCGAAGTTGCAACCGCAAGCGCCGTAACGTGGCGAGCTGTTCGGAGTTGAGCACTCGCCGAATCTTGAGTTCCATGTGAGCGCGCATGCGCGTTTGCTCGGTCTGGGCCGCAGCGACTTCGTTAATTCGCTGTTCAATGACGTTTTCATCGATCGGATCGGCGTCCAGCGCTTGATCGAGCGCGGCGTTAGCCTGACGTAGGCGCAGATTTGTCGCTTGACGTTCGTCGCGTGTTTCCTGCGTAAGCCGGCGAATCTGCTGACGTTGTTCGGGAGTCAGGTTGAGTTGCTGGATCGGGTCTGCCGCCGGCTGCGGTGGCAGTGGTAGTCCGGCCGGATCCTGCGCCGCGACTGAGATCGCGAAACCGAGCGCTAACGAGGCGGCTACTAAGATGTTTCTGAACGTCATTATTTCTCCTCAATCACAAGTCAGTGGTTAATTCGATCCACGGTTAGATCCAAATCGTCGTCAGTTGAATAGAGCCTGAGATCGGCAGCGAGTTGTTCACGCTCCGCTCGCGAGAGGGGACGGCGGTTCCGCGGCGTTTGTTTGGTCGTTGACTTCGGTAGCGCCGGTTGGGGGTCTGCAGTTGCCAACGTCTCCGGAGTCTTTTCCGGATTGGACTTTTGCGGCTGATTCGCGATCGCTTCCTTGACGAGGCGATCGACGTCTTGCTGCGTGTAGACAGCGCCTTTGTTCGCGACTTCGGGAGTCTTCTTGTTGATGTTGACGAACAACCATCCGGCTAACACAAAGAATGCCAGCAGAGCAAAAGCCGCGGCGCCTTTCAACCAGAACGGCGAGAGATCGAAAAACTGTCTGAACGCCGCCATCGCGGATCGCTTCGCCGGCGTCGCCGTTGCCGGAACAAAGCCTGACAACACTTCGTCACGCCACGACACGATCGATTGGCGCACGAGTCCGAACGAACTCGCTTCCTCGCTGCAATTGGCGCAGGCCTGCAAGTGCGTTTCGAACTCACGCGATTCGCTCGCGCTCATTTCGTTGTAGACGAACGCCATCAAATCCGACGAGCGCTCGCATCCGGGAGAGTTGGGTCTGCTGTTCATACTAGTTTCTGCCTTCAAACTTCTGGAGCCGCATCTGCAACTGCTTCATCGCCGTATAGAGCCGCGATTTGACCGTGCTCAGCGGCAAGTCGAGCACGTCGGCAATCTCGCGGAACGTTAACTCTTCGAACTCCTTCATGATCACGATCTGTCGCAACTCGACGGGTAAGCTGTTAATCGCACGCCGCACCGCCACCGTCTCCTGTCTACCCTCGGCGACGCGCGAGGGCAGGTAATGAACAGGCGTCGTAAACCGCACCGCATTCTTTTCCTCTTCATCCTCGAGCGCTGCTTCGCTTCTGACTCGCGCCTGTCGCTGCCGGGTGATGCACTGGTTGACGGCGATGCGGTGCAGCCATGACGAGACTTTAGCGTCGCCGCGAAAGCCGCGCAGACTCCGGAACGCCGCTAGAAACGTCTCCTGGGTCGCATCGCGCGCGTCGTCCTCGCGACCGAGTATCCCGTAGGCAAGCGCAAAAATGCGCCGCTCCCAGCGCCGTACGATTTCGCCAAAAGCCTCGGCGTCGCCGGTCAGAGCTCGCTGCACGATGATCTCGTCGGTGGCTGAAGTATCCATCGGCGCTCAGTGATTTGGACGTTTAGCGGCGCTTTTCAGCCGATCAAATCTCCAGTATTCGGCAGTTACAAGGGTTAAACGACGGCAAAACTCGTTGACACTGAAGTAGTTGCTCGACAATAATAGCTTCGCGCCGGGCGCTGGTGCCCGGAAAAGACAACCTTCCGCCGCAAAAACACCTGCCGCGATTGTACCGCCACATTCCACGCATGCTCGAAAAGCTCGGACGAATCCGTCTCCTCTATATCGTGCTGGGAGTCCTGCTCCTGGTCGGCCTGCTGCCGCTCGCTTTCGCCGGCGTCCTGCTGTCCGGCCGCAGCGCCGACGAACTCCGCTCTGTCGAAGGCCGCTACCAGGCGCAGCTCGTGCAGGACAAAGCCCGTCAAATCGAACTTTACGGACAGCGATATCGCGACGTCGTCACCGGTCTCGCCCGCGCTTTCGAAATCGCTGGCGGCATCCAGACTTTCGCCGACAGTGGCTACGATGAGCGTCTGCAAACGACACTGCGAGAAGATCCGAACCTGATCGCCCTCGCCCTCTGGCCGGTAGACGGCACACTCCACCGTGCTTTCCAACCCGACGTAATCAAGCTTGAAGAAGTTGACGCGCGCGTGAGTGAGGTTTTGGCGCGGATGAACGGACGGGGCGCTGTCGTTAGCCGGCCTCAGATCATCCGTTCGGGGCAGGAGATGGCGTTGACGATTGCTGAACCGGTCCTTGGCGGCGCGAATAATCAGGACGTTGTTGCGGCAGTTGTCGCGATCGTTTCGTTTCAGGAAGTCTTTGACGCAGTCCAACAGCCGACTTCCAAAAGTGAACGGGATCTCTTGAACGCGGGCCTGCCGGTGGTTTTCGTGGTCGATCAGAACGGACGCGCAGTGGCGCACCCGGAAGCGAGTGTCGCGTTTTCAGAGAAGCCGATGACTGACTTGAAGGTCGTACAGGATTGGCAGGAATCGGGCGCGCAGGTTCAGTCGGCACTTGCTCCGTTCACCGCGACACGCGACGGCCGCAGCGTCGATATGCTCGGCTCGTACGCCACCGCCGAACTCGACAAGAATTCACGTCTTGGCGTGATCGCGATTCAGGATGAAGCAGCGGCGTTGGCGTCAGTAGCAGACATGCGCTGGCAGACGCTCTGGATAAGCTTGGTCGCCGCGCTGTTCACGATCCTGATTGGAATTTTCTTCGCTAACAAACTGACTCATCCGGTCCGCGACCTGGCAAGCGGTGCTCATCGCATCGCTTTCGGCGACTTCTCGAAGCGCATCGAAGTCACCAGCCGCACCGAACTCGGCGATCTCGGCAACTCCTTCAACTTAATGACCGACAAGATCGAGCATTTCATTGGCGACCTGCAACGGTCCGCTGAAGAGAACCGCCAATTGTTTATCGGGACGGTCAAAGGACTCGCGGCCGCGATCGACGGCAAAGATCCGTACACGCGCGGTCATTCCGAGCGCGTCTCTCGTTTCTCGATGGCGATGGCCCAGCGTCTTGGTTTGTCCGATGACGAGGTCGAAAAGATCCGCATCAGCGCGCTGCTGCACGACGTGGGCAAGATCGCAATCGATGACAACATCCTCAAAAAACCCGCGGCGCTGACC
>DATJKO010000506.1:0-3604 GCA_035491355.1 Pyrinomonadaceae bacterium | reverse complement strand
AGCGCCACTCCACAGCAGGTTGTCGCCGGCGACTCCCGAAAGCAGCACTCGACTTCCGGTCTGCCGCATTTGCGTTTGCACCCAATCATGTCGAGCGGTAAAGCGGTGGGTAGGATTCGGTCGAACGATCGACGCGAGGTTCAGATTCAGAAAACGACCGACCGACTCGTCTTCGTGAAAATAGTGACCATGCCGCCCGCGCTGATTCTCGACCTCCCTGATGAAACTCCGTTCGTCAGAGGCGGGCGAGTTGTCATAAACGTATGAAACGGTTTCCACCGGCGTCCCGCCAGCCTCGCCCGTCTGAACGATCTGATCGGCCATGCAGACGATCGACGAGGAGTCGAGACCACCGCTGAGTTCCGCCCACACAGACGTATCCGATCGCAGTCGACAGCGAACAGCGTCGCGAAACAACTCGCGGAAGCGTTCCTCATATTCCGCGTCCGATCGGTAACGAACCTCTCGCTTAATGTCCGGCCGCCAAAACTCGCGTTTCTCAATCCGGTCGTCGCGAACAACCAACGCGAACCCCGGTCGCACCGACTGCACGTCCTTGTAAGCAGTGCGCTCCAGATCAGGAACGCTGCCCAGATAGCCAGCTACGTATTCGCGATCGACGTTCAGGGGGAATGAGCTGCAATCGACGAGAGAAGCGAGGTCGGATGACCAGATAACAAGACGCGAAGTTACGCGATAGTAGAGCGGGCGGGTACCGAAAGCGTCGCGCGCAAGGAGCAGCGTGCGATTGGCGGGCTCCCACAACGAAAGCGCAAAGTCGCCGATCAAATGCGAGACGAACTGTTCTCCCCACCCCATATACGACGCAAACACGATGTCGCCGTCAGTAGAGGAGTTATGCAAGCGAAGTTGTGCGATTAGCTCGTGACGGTTGTCGAGCCGTCCGTCCCAGGCGAGCATGTGACCGGCGGCCGACACTAGCGGTTGACGCTCGAGTCTCGATTCTCGATCAGTCCACAATGCGCGGAACACCATCCCGATCGATCCTGCCTGCGCGTAGCCGCCATCGTCGGGGCCGTGCTTCGTCAACCCTCGGCCGAATGCTTCGAGCAGACTGCGGTCGACAGGTGCGCCATTACGATTGAGTATCCCAGCAAGTGCACTCATACGCTTTGCACAAAAAGTTCTTAAAACGCTTCTTGTCAGCGTGCTCTGCGTTATCTGTGCGTCTCTGCGTCGAAAAAGCCTTTAACCGCAGAGCACGCTGAGACAGCGCGGAGTGCCGCCGAGACTTTCTGTGCAAAGCCGCACTCATATCGGGCGATTCGAGATCTAGAGTGAGCGGTTTCGCGCGACACTGTACGGCGCATCAGATGATGCGTCCGAAAAAAGTGTCTGCTTGCTTGGTATTCCAAGCAGAGGCGAGTTTGTCTAAGAATTAAGAGAGTTCTTGTTTTCGTGAGAGTCGCGTTCTTGCTTGTAATACTAAGCAGAACGATCGTGCCGACGTTACTTCCGCGGTTTCTTCAGTGAGAGCGGCCACTTCGCCTCAGTCGTTTCCGACTCCGGATCGACGCAGCGCGTGTTGTAGCCAACCACACGCCCGACAATTTCCGCCTCACGCGGATATGTGAAACCTCTAACAGTCGAAGGCGATGAGTGATGAGGAATGATCAGCAGTTGATTGCCCTGAAGCTCGCACCAGCCACACGCGTATCCGTCTCTCAGTTCGATAAAGAAGATCGGTCGCTCGAATTCGTTGTGCCAGTACGCCGCTTGTGGTGTGTTCTGACTCATATCGATCTCGACCAACGCGCCTGGTCGGATCAGCGGATACATCGTGTAGTCGCTGAGTCCAACGTAACCGTAGCGAATGTCTCGCTTCGCTTCCGAGTTTGAAATATTCGACGTGGCAAATTGGGGCATCAAGCTCGTCGCAGCACGTGGGTAAATCGCCGGTTCGTGATGTTCAGTCATCGCCGGTTGCAACTGCGTCAGATGAGGATTGGCAACCGACTCATATTTCTCGATCTCATCGATGTCGACGTTGTACAGGCGCGCGAGTTCCCGGAAGTTCGCGTGATAGATCACGCTGAGCGTAAAGAGTTTGCAGATACTTGGTTCGGAGATACCGTTCTCGAGTTGGGCCAGCCAGCCATTCGAGATGCGAAAACGCTTGTCCCCTTTTACCTCAGCGATTCTCCGGCTCGCCTGCTCGACTTGCCGCACGGTGATATTGCGGCGGTTCCGGAGAGCTTTTAGTTTGTTAACACCCGCCACAGTAAAACCCACAACTGTTCGAAGGTCGTTACTGATACCTTCCGATCAGCTTCAACTCAGGTTAATAACTTGGGCGAGTTCCGAAATTTTTGTGCGGGCTAGGGTGAACTGCGGGAGATTGAGAAAAACGCGCGCATCTTACACCAACTTCTTTTGTTTGAGAATGGGGTCAAATTGGGGCACTCGTATATAATGCGTTTCCCTCGCAGGGCCAATCGATCAATCGGAGGCGTTATGTCCCGGCCGGCGAAATGCGTTCTGATCCTCTGCTTCCTTTGCCTGAGCGCGACTGCGCAAACAACTTCCACTCCACTCAAACTCGATCAGCCGATCGAACGCGAACTCCGCGGTGGGCAAGCTCACACTTTCTCAATCTCACTTGAGGTGGGCCAGTACGCGCATGCAGTTGTCACGCAACGCGGGATCGATGTCGTCGTCAGCTTTCGTGGTCCGGACGGACAGAAGCTCGTGGAGTTAGATACGCCCAGCGACGATGTTGGACCAGAGCCGGTGGCGGTGATCGCCGGCGTTGCCGGTACGTATCTTTTGGAAGTCACTGCTCCATCTATCACTGCAACCGCCGGGCGTTACGAGGTGAAGCTCGACCAACTGCGAACCGCAACGCCCGACGACCACTCGCGCATCAACGCTCAGAAAGCTTTCACTGAAGCGAAGCCGTTGCGAAACGAGCGGACGAGAAGCTCCTACCGAAAGGCGATTGCCAAGTATCAGGAAGCGCTCGACGTTTGGAGAAAGTTGAATGACGTTCAGCTGAAAGCCTACACGTTGAACGAGATGGCATTGATCTACGGCGACATCGGTGAGTATCAGAAAGGTCTCGACGCATACGCCGAAGCACAAACGCTTTACACTCATCTCGGCGACTGGAAGTCGGCCGCGGCGATGAGTGTCAACACTGCGTGGATCTATAACGAGTTGGGCGAGTCTCAGAAGGCACTCGACTTGTATCTTCAGGTGCAGGAGATTCACCGCGCGAAAAACAAAGACTACGTCGATACAGTACTGCTCAGCAGTGTCGGCGCGACCTACGCAAGAGTCGGTCAGTATCAAACGGCGCTCGACATTCACCTTCGCGTGTTGTCTTTGCGACGTGCGAGCGGGAGTTTGGGTGGGCAGGCGATCACTCTCAACAACATCGCCAACTGCTATCAAAACCTCAGCGATCGGCCCAAGGCGCTCGACTACTATCTTCAGGCGCTCAGCCTGATGCCCAATCTTCGCAATCCGTTCTACACCGCCACGACGTTGAATAACATCGGTGTGATGTATCGCTTCCTGGGCCAGCAAGAGAAAGCGATTGACTACCTCAACCAGGCGTTGCTTATGCGTCAGACAATCGGTG
>DATJKO010000505.1:0-2827 GCA_035491355.1 Pyrinomonadaceae bacterium | reverse complement strand
GAGATCCTCGGCAACGAGCGTTCGCTGCGTCGCGTCATCACGAAAGAACTCGAAGACGTCAAGAAAGATTTCGGCGACGAACGTCGCACGGAGATCGTCGACGAAGGTGTCGAGCTGTCGATCGAAGACTTGATTGCCGATGAAGACGTGGCGATCACTGTCACGAACAGTGGCTACATCAAGCGGACGCCGATCACGACTTACTCGCGTCAGGGTCGCGGCGGCAAAGGCCGTTTCGGTGCGGCCGCCAAGAACGGCGACTTCGTCGAGCACCTGTTCATCGCGTCGACACATGCGTACCTGATGATCTTCACGGACGACGGTATGGTCTACAAGTTGAAAGTTCACGAAGTGCCGGATGCGGCGGCGTCAGCGCGCGGCAAGGCGGTTGTGAATCTCATCAACATTCCATCAGATCGCAGGCTCGCCGGCGTTGTGCCGGTGCGTGAGTTTGCCGAAGGACGTTATGTGGCGATGGTGACGCGTAAGGGTGTGATCAAGAAGACGTCGCTCGCTGACTTCCAGAACATTCGCACGAACGGCATCATCGCGATCAATATCGACGAGGGCGATAAACTGCTCGACGTCATACTGACTGACGGCACGAAGCGCATGTTCATCGCCACTCATAACGGTTACGCGATTCGTTTCGACGAGAAGAACGTGCGACCGATGGGGCGAGCCACCCGCGGGGTGCGCGGGATCGACTTGCGCGGCGACGACTTCGTCGTTTCAGTTTGTGCCGTGTCGGACACGGAACGGATGCTGTCGGTCTCCGAACAGGGTTACGGCAAGCAAACGCCAATTACGACTTACCGGTTCACGTCGCGCGGCGGCAAGGGCGTCATCAATATGAAGACGACCGAGAAGACCGGGAAAGTTGTGGCTGTGTTTCCGGTTGATGACGAGTCAGAGATCATGATCATCACTCAGCAGGGCAAGTTGATCCGGCTCGAAGCTTCTGAGATTCGCAAGACTGGGCGCAGTGCGCAGGGCGTGCGGCTTATCAAGACCGACGCTGCCGATAAAGTAACCAGCGCCTCGCTGGTCGAAGCCGCTGCGGAAGAAGAAACTGAACCGGCGACGTAGCGGGACATTAACCACCAAAAGGCACAAGAGAGCACAAAAGGCACAAGAAGGAACCCGGGTAGAAAGACAAAAGAACCAAGTACTGGAAGTCAGTGCTTGGTTCTTTGTACTTGGTCCTTTGTTCTTTGTACTTGGTCCTTAGTTCTTGGTTCTTCGTTCTGATTTTCTGTCTTGTGTCTTTTGTGCCTTTTGTGCCTTTTTGTGGCTAATCGCGATTGTATCCCTTAACCGTAACTGGCTCTGGCTCGGTTTCGCGGCCGCGCCCTGAATCGCCTGCACCGGTAACGTGGGGGGGCGGGTTCGCCACCAAAACCTCGAGCGCCGCGTTCACGGCCTCACTGATGTTCGACACGAAAACAATCTGTAACTCTTGTCGAACGTCATCAGGAATGTCGTCCGTGTCAGCCTCGTTTCGCGACGGCAACAGTATTCGTCGAATGCCCGCACGATGCGCCGCGAGCACCTTCTCTTTCACGCCCCCAATCGGAAACACCAACCCTGACAACGTGATCTCGCCAGTCATCGCTGTATCAGGCCGCACGCGTCTACCAGTGTACAGCGACGCCAGCGCCGACGTAATCGTTACACCAGCACTTGGCCCATCCTTCGGGATCGCCCCGGCCGGCACGTGCAAGTGCACTCCAAACTCCTTGAAGATCTCCGGCTCGATACCAAACTCCGCCGCGTGCGACCACAAATACGACTGCGCCGCCCGCGCCGATTCTTGCATCACTTCGCCAAGCTGACCCGTAATCGTCAACCCCCGACCACCCGGCAGCAGCGTCGCCTCGATGAACAAAACCTCGCCGCCCATCTCCGTCCAAGCCATGCCGGTGGCAACCCCCGCCGGCAACTCTTTGCGCGCTTCTTCAGGATAGAACCGCGGCGGTCCCAGGTACTCGCGAATCTCAGCCGCACCGACAGCAACACTCTCCGCCTGTCCCTGCGCGATCCGCAACGCGACTTTGCGCGCCACGCTGCCAACATTGCGTTCGAGCTGGCGCACACCCGCCTCGCGCGTATATCGCGACGCAATCAACTCCACCGCAGAATCGTCGATCTTCAACTGCGCGGCATTGAGTCCATTCTCCGTCGTCTGACGCGGAATCAAATACCGCCGCGCAATCTCGAGCTTTTCCCGATCGCTGTAACCCGCCAGCCTGATGAGCTCCATGCGATCGCGCAACGGCGGCGGAATCGGTCCAAGCTGGTTCGCCGTCGCAATAAAGAAGATGCGCGACAGGTCGAACGGCAGATCGAGATAATGATCGCGAAACGTGTTGTTCTGTTGTGGATCGAGAATCTCCAGCAACGCCGCCGCCGGATCGCCGCGATAGTCGTTACCAAGCTTGTCGATCTCGTCGAGCATCAGCACCGGATTATTAACCCCGGCACGCCTGATCGATTGAATGATGCGACCCGGCATGGCGCCTATGTACGTTCGTCGATGACCGCGCAACTCCGCCTCGTCGCGCACGCCTCCCAACGACATTCGTTCAAACTGCCGCCCCAGCGCGCGCGCAATCGAGCGCCCCAAAGAAGTCTTTCCCACTCCCGGCGGTCCAACAAACAATAGGATCGGACTCTTCGTATCCGGCCGCAGCTTGATGACCGCGAGAAATTCCAGAATTCGTTCTTTCACGTCTTCGAGCCCGTAGTGATCTTCGTCGAGAATGCGTTGCGCTTCCTGGAGGTCGAGCTTGTTTTCCGACGACTTCAACCACGGCAGTTCCAGAAT
>DATJKO010000504.1:0-4370 GCA_035491355.1 Pyrinomonadaceae bacterium | reverse complement strand
CGGGAATGTTGAAAAACTACTCGGCCGTTGGTTTAACACGAATCGCGAAACTCGCGGCATCGCTGAATGCACGATCGCGCGAGAAGGTAACGCGATTAAGGTCAGCATCGTCGGGGTTGGTGATGAAGGGCCAATCGCATGGCCCACCGTCAACGCACATGCCCTGGCAAATCTCGAAGAGGAAGCAGGGCAGCGCACCGGCGCTCTGATGGCGACGGTTGAGTTTGGGTTCATGCGCGCTGAAACGCATATCAGGATCAATAAGGGCGTGCTGGTGATCGTGCTTTTCGCTGCGTTTCTCGACGACAGCGGCAGGTCAAACTATCTGACGCGCGAGTTTTTCTATCCGGGATGACAGGCGTTGGCGTTTCTCTCGACCAAGACGGGCCAGTTTACTTACTTCGCGATGCAGTTGGGGGAGCGTGACTGGCGCGGGAAGCACGTCCTCGACTTTGGCGGCAACATCGGCAACATGCTGCGCGATCCGAGTGCGACGATCGATGAGGAGCGATACTGGTGTATCGACGTCGTGGAGCAGTCGGTTGAAGAAGGGAAGCGAGCGTTCCCGAAGGCGCACTGGATTTACTACGATCGCTACAGCTTCTTTTTCAATCCGTACGGTCGCCGGGAAGTGAAGCTGCCCGCACTTTCGCAAAAGTTTGATTACATCGTCGCCTATTCGGTCTTTACCAACACCTCGCGCACCGACATGTTCGATCTGGTTGCGCAACTGAAGGGCTGCTTGAGCGATGGTGGCGCGTTGGCGTTTACGTTCATCGACCCGCATTACCGCTCGTGGCCCGGTCGATACGACGGCGACAACCTTCGCTGGCGACTCGAACGCGAGATCTTTCTCGAGCGGGAGAAGGGGAATACGTTAGATATCGACGTCGACAACCTGGGCCAGCGTGCACGCCGAGCGCCGTGGTTTGTGTTGGTAAACGGGGAGGATCTGTATCTCGAGAGTGAAGCGACCAGGACCTATGAGCCGGAAGAGCAGCGGACTTATCATACGTTTTATTCAGTCGAGTACATGCAGTCGTTGTTTCCGGAGGCGGTGATCTTACCGCCCGTCAACGATGAGATGCAGCACTGTTGTGTGATTAGGAAGAGTCTCCCGCAAAGGCGCAAAGGCGCAAAGAAGGAAGCGGGCGTGCAGCACTATTGCTAGGTTGGCATTCCTTGTGCCTTTTGACGCCTTTGCGCCTTTGCGGGAAACACCCTGTATGGACTTTGTGCCGCTCACTTCAGACCAACGAACGGCCCTCGCGGAGGATGGCTTTCTCGTCGTTCGCAAGGCGCTGAACCCTGAAATAGTGGCACAGCTCACGGAAGAATCCGACCGGCTCGCCGGCGCGTTTCTGCGCAAGCCGGAAATCTCGGGCAAACCGGAATACAACCATCTCGATCTACGTCGCGGCTTGCTCAAGGAGAAAACTCTGCTCGCGCTGGTTACGAATTCGACGACCGTGCCCCTCGTCGTCCAATTACTGAGCCCGAACATCCATTTGCACTCGACGACGATCATTTACAAACGTCCGGAGAACGCAGACGATCCGCCGTTTCGCCGCGGCTGGCATCGCGACATTCGCATTCCGAAGGACCTGGGGCACGAACAGTTGCCGCTGGTTGGGATCAAGGTCTGCTATTGCCTGACCGATTTTCATGAACCGAGCTCCGGCATGACGTTGATGGCCCGTGGTTCTCATCGTTTACCAGGACCGCTGCCGATCCCGAAAGGCGAAATCGATCCACGGGACATCGAGGTATGCGATCTCCAACTCAATGCCGGCGACGCACTGTTCTTCGAAAACCGGATCTACCACACGGCCGCGCCGAACTGCAGCGATCGCATTTCAAAGGTAGTGATCTACGGATATGCCTATCGCTGGATGAAGCCCGAGGTGTATCTCGAAAACCTCGATGAGCAGCAACTGCTCCCAACCGATTCGATCACGCGACAGTTACTCGGCGGCTATCGTGACGTCGACACGGCGCCGTGGGCCATCGAGCGTTGGGCCGAGCGTCACGGTCTGGCGCGCGACATCGTCCCGTGGACCATCGAGAGTTGAAACAGGAGAAATCGATAGATGTCTTTTCGCGATGACGAACGACTTGCCGACAACGCCAAACGCCTGTTCGAGAGTGGCCGTTCGTTTTCCTGGAATCTGGTGTCGACTCGGCTGACGCAGTTTCCGTATTTTGATGAACTGCTCGGACACCCTCGGTGGCAAGGCCGCAAGATTCTCGATTTCGGGGGCAACGTCGGCACGTTCCTCGCGAGCGCGGGTGACAAGGTGGACCACGAAGACTATTGGTGCATGGACATCAATCCGGCAGTAGTCGAGCAGGGAAGGTTGACGTATCCGCGCGCACACTTCGTTCACTTCAAACGCTACAGCCCGCAATACAACCCGTACGGCCGGCGCAATCTGCCGATACCCGACTGCGGCGTGAAGTTTGACTTCATCCTCGCATTCTCAGTTTTTACGCACGTTGACAAGAAAGAAATGGTCGAATCCGTGACCGCGCTGCGTCACATGCTGGCACCGGACGGTTTGCTGGCGTTTACGTTTTCCGATCCTCAGTTTGATCGATCTTTGTCTGATCCGTCGTTGCGGCGCGGATCGACGGCGCTGAAAAACCTTGGACCACGCAGCCGGCACGAGCTGGTGAAGCGCGCGCGCTGGTTTGTCGTAATCGACGACACGTTATACGTCGAACCGAACGACGCGCTCTACCATCAGACGCGTCGCGGTAGACCGCACGAGTCGTATTGCTCATTCTTTACCGCAGACTTCATGAAGTCGCTGTTTCCCGAGGCGACGATCCACGCACCGGTGTGCCGCGAATGGCAACACTGCTGCATCCTGCGGAACCACAAGTGATGCAGAGTTAAGACCAGGAGACCACCGACAAACCGGGTTATCGGCACGGACTAATTCACACGATGAGTTTGAGATTTCATTGGATGCTTCCGAAAGGCGGCGAGGTCGCGTTGGACGGACGACAAACACCACGCGAAGCGGCGCGTTATCGCATCGAGTCGATGACGACAACGTCGCCGGCGCCGCGTCCGGACATTGCGGGCTGGACGCACTTCGCGCGTCAAGCTGAAGCTGCGGGTATCGAGTCGGTCCTGATCTCGTTCAGCCGCTACGAGCCCGATCCGTTTGTGGTGGCGTGTGCCTTGGGCCAGGCGGTGAAGAAACTCAAGTTCATCATCGCGTATCGATCGGGGCTGATGCAGCCGACGACTTTCGTGCAGCAGATGAACACCGTCTCGGCGCTGACTGATGGTCGTGTCTCATTCAACATCGTTGCCGGTAGTTCGAGCGAGGAACAACGCGGCTACGGCGACTTTCTTTCGCACGACGAACGTTACGAACGAGCGGAAGAGTTTCTCGCGGTCTGCAATGCGTTCTGGCGCGGAGAGGGCGAGGTTGATTTCGCCGGCAGGCACTATCGTGTGGAGCAGGGAAAAATCGCGACGCCATTTGTGTCGCGCAATGGAGAGTCGCCGGAGATCTATGTCTCCGGTCATTCGGAACCGTCGGAGCAACTTGCTTACTCGCAGGGGACGTGCTGGCTTCGCGCCGCGGAAGATCCGGCGAAGCTGGCGCCGATCGTTGCTCGTGCACGGTCGCGCGGAGTTGGAGTTTGTCTACGGCTGTGTTTGGTATGCAGGCCGACTCGCGAGGAGGCAATCGAAGTCGCAGACAGTTTGTTGCCGGAAGACAGGAAAGAAAGCACGATCATTTTGAAAGACGACTCGCAGATGTATCGCGAAGGCGGACAAACCAACGGTGCTCACTGGCTGAATCGTTCGCTTTGGACCGGGCTCGTGCCGCACTACGGTCCGGTGTGGACCACGTTGCTGGGCTCACCTCGGGAACTCGCTGATAGGTTCATCGAGTACGAGCGCATTGGCGTGACCGAGTTCATCATCTCGGGTTGGCCTGAAGTCGACACTGTGAATGTTTTTGGACGTGAAGTGTTACCGCTTATCAGGAACAAATGAGCCTCAGATTTCACTGGATGTTTCCGAAAGGCGGCGAAGTCGGCATGAAGACGGCGCAGGAGACGTCGCGCGTCGCGACGACGAAGGCGGGGTCGGCCGCGGCTTTGCCCGACCTCGAAGGTTGGGCGCGATTCGCGCGTTGCGCCGAGGACGCTGGTATCGAGTCGGTATTGCTTTCGTTCAGTCGTTACGAGCCTGACACGATCTTCGTCGCGTGCGCGGTGGGCCAGGCGACCAGGAAGCTGAAGTTCATCGTCGCGTATCGATTGGGACTGATGCAGCCGGCTACGTTCGTGCAGCAGATCAACACGTTGTCCGGTGTGATTGGCGGCCGCGTGAGTCTTAATAT
>DATJKO010000503.1:0-3255 GCA_035491355.1 Pyrinomonadaceae bacterium | reverse complement strand
GTTCCGGGAGCGAACATCGGCGAGAAGGGCGCGGTGTTTGAAGCAGTACACGGATCGGCGCCGGACATCGCGGGCCAGGGGATCGCCAATCCGACCGCGTTGTTGCAGTCAGGCATCCTGATGCTGCGTCACATCGGCGAGCGCGAAGCGGCAGACAAAGTTGAGAACTCAATGCTCGCGGTCTTCAAAGAGGGCAAAGTCCGCACCCGTGATATCGGAGGCACCGCCAATACCGCCGAGTTCGCTGACGCAATCATTCAGAAGATCAGGGCGTGAAGTGCTCGATTTCTTACGCGTCTTTCTGTAAATGTCTCAGGTTTACGTTCAGACGTTTCAGTGTCCGAAGTGCAGAGAGTACATCAACCTCTCGGCGAAGCAGTGTCGCTTTTGCGGGGCCGAGGTAGACAGTCGTGCAGCGGCCGCAGATGCGCAACTCCAGGCGAAAGTGGCGCAGGCCGTTAATCTCGCAAGAGTGGCGCAAGCACTGGTGTGGTCCATGCCTCTTTTTTGGGCCAACGTCGTTTTGTTTTACGCAATCGGAACGGAGACGGGCTTTTTCATCACGATCCCGGTAGTGCTCTTTGCCTCAACCGCGGGCGCAATGTTTGAGTGGTGGCGTCGCTTTGGAGATCTGCGAACCGACGACGTCGATTACGCGCGAGCGCGGGAATCGATGAAAGGTCACGTCGTTCTGTTCGGGTTTTTATTCTTCGTTCCGCAGGTATTGCTCTTGGTCGCGTGGGCGTTTGGCCTTCTCGACACAGTGCTCAAGGCAATTGGATTAATTTAGTCAATCCCAGACGCATTTCTTCTCGAGGAGCATCAACATGCCTAAGAAGTCCTTCTGGACCTTCGCCCTTGCTCTACCCGCCTTCTGTCTCGTCGTTGTAATTGCCGGAGATCAAGCTGTTCATTCGCAACGGCCGCAGCCGAGGCCGGAGGACATCGAGCGCCGCCATAGCGTCGAAAGAGAGCTACAGTCGGTTGCGATCGTCGAGCGCAAGCTCATGATTCCGATGCGGGACGGAACGCGTATCGCCACCGACGTCTACCGCCCGAAAGACACGTCGAAGAAGTATCCGACGATCTTCGTTCGCACACCCTACAACTTCAACTTCTGGGACGTGCGCAATGGTGCGCCGCGAGACCTGTCGAGCGAGCTCGAAGCCGTGAAGCGCGGGTATGCATACGTGGAGATGAACGAGCGTGGACGTTTCTTCTCGGAAGGTAACTACGACATTCTCGGCCCACCGCTGACGGACGGCGTCGACGAACTCGCGTGGATCTCAAAACAGTCGTGGTCCAACGGCAAGGTCGGTACGATTGGTTGCTCGTCTACTGCTGAATGGCAGTTAGCAGTTGCCGCACAAGGCCATCCGGCGTTCACGACGATGATCGTGCAGGGGTTTGGCGCCGGCGTCGGACGCGTCGGTCCTTTCTACGAGCAGGGCAACTGGTATCGCGGCGGCGCGGTGCAGATGTTGTTCATCGCCTGGCTTTACGGTCAGCAGAACCAGGTGCGTCCGATGTTTTCCCCGAACGCGACGCAGGACGAGCTGATTGGTGCGTCGCGGGCGTTCGATCTTGCGGCGCAGTTGCCGCCGGTCGACTGGTCCAAAGCGCTGCGAACCCTGCCGGTGAAGGACATCATGAAAGCCGCGGGTGGACCAACCGGAATCTTCGCCGATCGCATGCCAGTCGCGACTGGCGGCGCGATGATCGAACGCGAGCCAAACGATCCGGCGTGGTACAAGGGCGGGTTGTGGCACGACAACATGCGGATCAACCTTCCGGGGTTCTGGTTCATGTCGTGGTACGACGTATCGATCGGTCCAAATCTCGCCGCCTTCAATCACGTGCGCAAAACTGCGTCGCGTGAAGTGGCTGACCGCCAGTTTGCGATCATCGCGCCAACGCTCCACTGCGCATATCGTCGCGCCACTGAAAACACGATCGTCGGCGAGCGCAGTGTCGGCGATGCACGTTTGAACTACGACGAGCTCACGTACGGTTGGTTCGATCATTTCCTGAAAGGTGAGAACAACGGCCTGCTCGAAAAGATGCCACGCGTCCGCTACTACACGATGGGCCTGAACAAGTGGCAATCGTCCGACACGTGGCCGCCGAGTGGCGCGCAGCAGATGACGTACTTCCTGTCGAGTGGCGGGAAGGCAAACACGCTGAATGGTGATGGCGCGCTGGTCGAGGCGGCGCCGGCTGCGGATAGCGCAGATCGGTTTGAATACGATCCGATGAATCCCGTGCCGTCATATGGCGGGAATGTTTGTTGCACCGGCAATGCGATCAACGCCGGTTCTTACGATCAGCGGCAGAACGAGTCGCGACCGGATGTGCTGGTCTACAGTACGGAGCCACTGAAGGAGGGCGTCGAAGTTAGCGGGCCAATCGAAGTGACGCTCTACGTTTCTTCTGACGCGAAGGACACTGACTTCACGGTGAAGCTGATCGACGTCTATCCCGATGGGAAGGCCTACAACCTCGACGAAACCATTCAGCGGATGCGCTATCGTGAAGGTTACGAGAAGCCGAACGTGTGGATGCAAGCGGGCAAGGTCTACAAAGTAACGCTGTCGCCGCTGACGACGAGCAACTACTTCGCCGCCGGGCACCGGATTCGTATCGAGATATCCAGCAGTAACTTCCCGCGCTTCGATCGCAACCTCAATACCGGCGGGCACAACTACGACGAGTCAAAGGGCGTAGTGGCGCGGAACGCGGTGCATCATTCGAAGCAGTATCCGTCGACGATGAAAATCACCGTCGTGAGGAAGTTGGTCTCATCGCTGCCGTGACGTCCTGGATTTTTCTGACACGAGAGGAGAAGAACGATGCGCGGAGGATTGTTCGGCCTGATTGTGATTGCGATTGCGGTTTGTGTTTTCGTGTGGCTACAGCGACGTCGCGCTTGATTTAATGTGGAGCGCTTCTTCGTGGAGGTTCCGCTTTGGCTTCCTTTGCGCCTTTGCGCCTTTGCGGGAGACTTCGTAGGGCCTCTAGGTGTTGGCAGGAATGATCCCGCAAAGGCGCAAAGGCGCAAAGAAACACAAAAGAGTCTCATTCCGACTTTTACGCCCATGAGATTTGAAGTCATCGCTGCTTTTGTCGTCGGCGTTTTGCTGCCGGTAATGGAGACAGGTCGACGGGGGATCGGTCATTGGGCCGTCGAGTTCACGACGATGTTTGAGGACTACGTCGCCGGTGCGTTGCTGTTGCTGGGAGCGTGGGCCACAGTGC
>DATJKO010000502.1:0-4075 GCA_035491355.1 Pyrinomonadaceae bacterium | reverse complement strand
TGAAGAGAGTCAGACCTGACATGGATTCGCGCGACAACGCTTCGGTGTTTCTAAGCAAGCCCCAGGTGATAACGTTCGGGACGCTGTTTCTGGCGGGTTTGAGATCCGATGAGGGCATGATTAGTGTGCTGGCGCACGAGTTGATGCACATTGCGGACGGCGAGAACGATAGTTTACGACTGCTGGTGGCGGCCGTTGGCAACCGGGCCTCGGATCTGACGGGCCTTGATCTTCAGGGACAGCGCGCCGAAGAGATCATGTGCGATCTAGTCGGCGCGATGGCTGTGCGCGCGTACGTTGAGGACACGCCGGGTTACGAATCGATCGCACGGCGGTTGGCGCGCTCGGTCCAACACAACTGCGTTGAGATCGACGAGGGCGACGAGGATCATCTGTCACCGCGTAGCACGATTCGCGCATTGCTGGCTCTGCATCCCGCGTTGGTTCGGGAACTGATCAACGATCGCGACGAACGCGACCAGCCGAGCAAACCATAACGATACGGATGACAAGACGAACGACGACCTCCCACGTTTTCTTCATTCTCATAACGCTGGTCATTGCTGCCGGATGTAAATCCGTCGTCACTCGACAGGACGTGCGGCCACGCGTCTTGCGCGATGTTCCGTCTCAGAATCTTGCTTATCGATTGTCGCCTGACACGGATCCGCCGGTGAACATCGACGTAGAAGATCTGCTCGCGAAACACGAACTCATCGCGAACGAGTTTGCCACCAACCGCCAGAACGACGCGTTGCTGCGCACCGTCAAATCGCCGGATGGTTCGCGAGTGTTGGCGGTTTACGGTTCGGGAGACGACCCGGGCGCCACTTTTCGAGTCGATCTTTTCAACGCCAGCGGACAGTTTCTCCGCAATCTGGTCCCGCCCGACATCTCGTGTTTTTTTCCGGAGACCGTGAGGTGGTCGCCCGACGGGAACTACATCAACTTCATCGCACGCAAACGTGTGATGCCGAGTCCAACCCCAACCCCGCCGCCGACTGTTTTGCCCGACCCGGAGCCGTCGCTGCAGCCGGCGCCGTCAGTTGCGCCGTTGTTTGCACCGGTCGAGAGTTTCACGACGGAACAGATCTACATCGCGGATCGTGACGGCAACGATCTCAAGCCACTGACGAAGCGCGAAGGTTTGATCTATTTCTACTTTGCGTGGGCGCCGGATGCGCACGCGCTGGTGGCGCTCGCGTGTAAGGAAGAGGAGTGGAACGATCGCGAGCGTCAATCGAAAACGCCTGCCGGGCGGCCGCGTTTGATCATGCCTGACGGCACTGAACGTCTGCTTGATGATGGATTAACTGAAGCGTTGCCGGTGTGGTCGCCGGATGCATCGAAGGTCGCGACCGCATTTCAAACGGACATCGCAATCTATGATGCCGCGACGCCCAAGCCGACACAGGCGCGTGTCGGTTTGCGCGATCAGCTTATCAACGCGTCAGTCGCATACGATCAGACTGCAGCGAAGAAAAGTGCGGCTGCGTCGCCATCGCCGTCGTCGTCTGCGACACCTTCACCGTCTCCGACCGCTTCCCGAGAACCAGCGTCGTTCAATCCGATCATTCGTTTGGAGTGGCCCTCGCCGGAACGTCTCTACTTTCAAACCGCCTACGTGCGACTCAGGCCCATCGAAGCCTTCACGTTTCCGCGCTGGCACCTGCTCAGCCTGAGCGCACAAGCGGCGATTCTCAAATAGCGACATTCTCAAATAGCGTCGCTTGGCTCTGCACAAGTAGTCTATTAGTTAACGTCTCTGTCTTCTCTGCGAACTCTGCGGCTCTCTGCGCCTCTGCGTTAGGTATGACGGTGCAAATCATTTATCTCCGAGTCGCAGAGATCCGCAGAGGGCCGCAGAACAAACTTCCTACCCAAAGTGACGGCGCTTAATTAGATCGCACTTGAATAGTCGCAGCGGCGTTGTTGCCCGCAGCGTCAAACGCCCGCGCCTGAATGGTGTGCGTTCGGTTCATCGGGTTCGGCACTCGCCAAACACAACTATACGGCGCGGTGGTGTCAGTGCACTGCAAGCCGCCGTTCACCAGGAACTCCACCCGCGCGACACCAACGTTGTCATTCGCATTCGCAGTGATTGTCACATTCGACTTACGCGCAACCACAGCTCCGTTCGCGGGATTCGTGATTGCGACCGTCGGTGCGATGTTATCGCCCGCTGAGAATCCAATCCGGTTAACCGAACCTGCACCGCGCGCCAGGTAGTAGAGAAAACCGTCGGGTGAAACTTGCAGGTCCACCGGCGACGAGATGCCGGTCGCGAAATCGGAAACAGCGTTGCCCGCAGCAGGATCGAGGCGTTTGATCCAGCCGCCGCAGAAGTCAGCGAAGAAATAGTTGCCGATGAAGTTTGCCGGAAACTGTGGCGACTGCGGGTTATAAAAAGCGCCGCCCGTGATCGCGCATGTCTGCGCGTCGTTCATGTAGGAGAAGATCGGATCGCGGAAGTTCGCGTTCGGCGGATTGCAAAAGCCTTCGCAGTTGGGCCAACCGTAGTTGGATCCGGCGATCCCGTCGTTGATCTCTTCCCACGTGTTCTGTCCGACGTCGTTGATGAACATTCGGGTTGTGCCGCGCTGGAACGAAAACGTGAACGGGTTGCGCAAGCCCAGCGCCCAGATGGTCTGGTTGGCGCCGGTGGTTTGGTTGATAAACGGATTATCAGGCGGGACACCGCCGGTAGACGTCATGCGCAACATTTTACCGAGACGAGTCGACAACGACTGCGCGTTCGCGCTGTTAGCGTTCTCGCCGACGGCCACGTAGAGATTACCGTCTGGTCCGAAGTGCATCGCGCCGCCGTTGTGATTTGTCGCGGTGCTGAGACTCGGCAGGTCCATGATGATCGTCTCGCTGCCCGCCATCGCGACGTCGCCCGCCGCGGTGAAACGGCTGATGCGATTGTGGATCGTTGGTGTAGTTGCCGTGTAATAGACATAGACCAGTTGATTTGAAACGAAGTTTGGATCGAATGCGATGCCGAGCAGTCCACGTTCGCCTGATGAATCGACGGTGACAGTGAGAAACGGCGTCGCGAGCAGCGCGCCGTTCTTGATCACGCGTAGCGCGCCGCCTTGTTGGCAAACGAAGATGCGGCCGTCGGGAGCGAGCGCCATGGCCGTCGGATTGTTGAGTCCGCCTGCGACGATCGCGTCGGTGAATCCTGCTGGGACAGTGGCCGCGTTTGCGGCGCTGATGGTCAGTAGCGAGATTAGTAGAAAGTGCAGAACCCTGGATTTCATTGAAACCTCCACAGCAAAACGATTTTGAGCGGGGGACGTGTATGGGAACGGTTGGTCGGGGTAATTGTGTTGTTGTCGGTGTCTTACTGCTGGGCCGGGAGGGAGACGACGATGCCATGTGAGTGTTTCAAAAGTTTCTCATCGATCGACTGTTGTCGGGAATTTCCGGGTTGGGATTTGTGAGTGCTTTGATTCGCGTCGTTACTACTGCGGCCCGTGGGCGGAACGCTCGTTGCGACAGCTTTGGTGTCAGTGATTAGACCAGATTTGTCGCCATCGAATACGCACGCTACAATTCGACGCCTACTAACGCGTCACAGCGTGTGCCCCTGTAGCTCAACGGTTAGAGCAGCAGACTCATAATCTGTTGGTTCGGGGTTCGAATCCCTGCGGGGGCACCAATCAACTAGCGAGTGTTCTTACACTTACAACTTCGTGATGTTGGTCCGATAGCTGATCAACCTCACGATGGCGCGAAGACGGCGCGATTTGTTTGGTGCTACGATCGCGCGGAAGGCAATTAACAATATTGAGAATAGTGGATATCCCTCGGTAGATTTCGCCGTTTACGGGAAGTCTAAGTTCGACTTATTTAACACTTCGGTAGAGGGTCACTTTCTTCTTGCGATCCGGTTGCTGTACGATTCACAGATCCCAAACTTCACAATTCTTCTCGATCCAAGTTGGGTGGCTATACAACTCGCGTGTTGAGACCAATGAGGCTAAGATTAATAGGCTTCATCAATGCTCTCCGGAACTGACCTAAGAATTTCGATACTGGCAGGTACAAAACTTGGCCGTTACGAAAT
>DATJKO010000501.1:0-8807 GCA_035491355.1 Pyrinomonadaceae bacterium | reverse complement strand
GTGGCCGTCATCGCGATCGCCTTGGGCATCGGCGCCAACACCGCGATCTTCTCCGTCGTCAACACTGTCCTACTGCAACCGCTGCCTTACGATCAGCCGCAACAACTTCTGATGCTCGCGACCGAGCAGCGCAATCAGGCGCTCGACGGCCGCGGCAGTTTCTCAGTGCTTGATTTCGTCGACGTCCAACAGCAATCGAAAACCCTCGAATACGTCGCGACACACCAGGGCACTGGCACGATCCTAACGGACGGTGGCGACCCTGAACGCCTACTCGGTGCGGCGGTGAGTGCCGACTACTTTCCGTTGCTGCGCGTTAAACCCGTGCTCGGCCGCGTCTTCACACGTGACGACGACAAGCCCGGCGCAGCGCCGGTGATCGTGTTGAGTGATGGTCTTTGGCAACGACGCTTCGGCGGCGATCCGAACATCATCGGCCGCGAG
Source organism: Pyrinomonadaceae bacterium (assembly GCA_035491355.1). Taxonomy (GTDB): domain Bacteria; phylum Acidobacteriota; class Blastocatellia; order Pyrinomonadales; family Pyrinomonadaceae; genus PSRF01. The sequence goes on along the minus strand of DATJKO010000501.1, from coordinate 8,363 downwards.
GTAAACATCGGCGGCAAGACAACCGTTGTCGGTATTCTTCCTGCCGGTTTCCAGTTTCCTATTAGCGACGAGTCGCAGGACTTTTGGGAGCCGATCTTCTCCGCAGCGTTCCTGACGAAAGAGCTTCGCGAAGAACGCGGCAACAGAATTCTCGACGTGATCGCTCGACTCAAACCCGGCGTCACGCTCGCAGAAGCGAAAGCCGATCTCGATTTGCTATCGCGTCAGATCGAAAAGCAGTCGCCAAACTCAAACACGAACCTGATCTTCAACGCCGTATCGATGCACGAAGAGATCACGCGCGACTATCGCACGGCGTTGCTGGTGATGCTGGGCGCGGTTGGCCTCGTGTTGCTGATTGCGTGCGCGAACGTCGCGAACCTCCTGCTCGCGCGAGCGGCGGCACGACAGAAAGAGGTGGCGATTCGCATGGCGCTCGGCGCGAGTCGTCGCCGTATCGCGGCGCAACTGCTCACCGAAAGTCTGCTCTTGTCTTTCGCGGGCGGCGTTCTCGGTTTGCTACTCGCAAGCTGGGGCATGAATCTGCTGGTGGCTTATGGACCAGCAAACGTTCCCCGACTTCACCAAGTCAGTCTCGATCGTTACGTGCTGTTATTCACACTCGCAATTTCGACGCTAACCGGCATCGTGTTTGGTCTCGCGCCGGCGCTTCACGCTTCCAGGCCGGAGCCAGGCAACATGCTGAAAGAAACCGGACGCGGTGTCTCGCACGGGGGACGCAATCGAATGCGCGGCGCGTTGATCGTGTCGGAGGTCGCGTTGTCTTTGATGTTGCTCGTCGGTGCGGGCCTCTTAATCCACAGCTTCTGGCGGCTGATGAAAACAGACGCCGGCTTCGATACGAACGGTGTGCTTGCGCTGGATGTTCCTTTGAGTCGGTCGAAATACACCACCGGTGAACAGCGTTCCGCCGTCTTCGAACAACTCATCGATCGCATGAAAACGCTGCCCGGAGTTCGCGACGTCTCCGTTACGAGCAACGTGCCGCTGACTGATCTCGACATCGAACAGAGCTTCCAGGTGGAAGGCCGTGAGCCTTACAAACCTGGCGAGGAAGCGGTCGCCGATTACACGGTCGTGGGCAATGATTACTTTCGCGCTATGAACATAGCGGTGCATCGCGGACGTGTGTTTGCCGCCAGCGACGCAGCGAATACGCCGCAAGTGTTGGTCGTCAGCGATGCGTTTGTGAAACGTTACTTTCCAAACGAAGATCCGATCGGCCGGCGCATCGTGTTTGACGGCGACGACGAAGAAACGCCGCGCGAGATCGTAGGCGTAGTCGCAGACGTTCGTCGCAAAGGCCTGGACGCCGAGGTCCAACCCGAGATCTACCTTTCTCACATTCAGAACCCAGAGCGCCGATTGAACCTGGTGATCCGCACTGACGCGCCCAATGCAGCGCTACTGATTCCTGCGGCGCGTGGCGAAATCAAGGCGTTCGATTCAAATCAGATCATCTGGCGCACACAAACTCTGGAACAGCTTTTAGGAAAGTCGGTCGCACCACGACGCTTCAATATGCTGCTCCTGGGAATCTTCGCTGCCGTCGCACTGGTGCTCGCCGCGGTTGGACTCTACGGCGTCATGAGTTACTCAGTCAGTTGGCGAACTCACGAGATCGGTGTGCGCATGGCGCTCGGCGCGAAACAAGGCGACGTGCTGCGTCTCGTCATCAAGCAAGGAATGACGATGACGTTGATTGGTGTCGTCATCGGTCTCGCGGGCGCGTTCGCGTTATCGCGCGTCATGATCGGTCTTCTTCACGGAGTGTCTCCCACAGATCCACTCACGTTCACCGGGGTATCGATTGTGCTCCTCGCCGTGGCGCTGCTGGCGTGTCTCATCCCCGCTCGCAGGGCCACGCGCGTCGATCCGATCGTGGCACTCAGAACCGAATAATCTGATACGATGCAAACGCGACGGATCAAATCCGTCAAATCTGATCTTCGAGGAGGAAAGACGTGAGGCGTAGATCCGCGTTTCTGATTCTCGTCGTTCTCTTATTCATCTCAGCCGCAGACGCGAAAACAAAAAATCGCAAGCTCTTCGTAAATCAGTCAGCGACACGACCACAGGTGGCAGCTGGGCAACCCGGAACATTCGAAGCAAGGGTTGAAGATTACCTGCGACAGTCAGGAGCAGAGTTCCACAAGGTGAAGGCGAACTCGTGGTACCTCCTCGTCAACGGGAAGGAGATGGGCCAGATCCGAATCATTCTTGGCGCGGGGCCAAGCTCTATAGCGATGGGCGCCGTCGTCGTGCCGAAACGCAACTTGAAGCTTTCGACTGAGGCGCTCGAGAAGCTGATGAAGCTTTCTTACGATCTCAACTACGTCCGCGTCTGCATCGATTCCGACGACGACCTCATCGTCATAGCTCAACTGAAAGATCCGTGGCTGAATGCAGCGGAGTTTCGGACGACTCTCAACATCGTCACCACCGCCGCGGATCGTGCTTACGCCGTGATGCGCCCGTATCTGAGTACGCCATAACAGCTCTAGCTCAGAATCTTTCCGGACTTTCGATCAATCAGAACCATTCCAGTTCGATCGGCGGGCACGAGCACGGGAATTCGTGTGCGTGTTTCGAGATGTGTGACCTGGATCATCTTGTCTCGATCAGTTTCCGAGATGAGCGTGTAGAGCACGACGTTGCGAAACACTGAAGGAAGTACGAGTACTGATGGCAAGTTTGGTGAAGCACTAAACACCGGTGAAACCTGCGCCAGTGTCAGTGCTTGTTTGTAGAAGGCGGCGAGCGCAGGCATCGAGTCGCCGAGTTCGAGCGGCAACGGACTCCAAATGAAACCTCCGGAACCGTGTTGTTGCACGAGTACTTGATTTGCCGGAAACACCGCCTTTTCGAGCCTTTGGATTTTCTCGCCTTCGTAACGAGTAACGAAGGCTTGCCCGCCGATAGAGACTTCTTCCGATTGCAAAACCGGCTCGACGCCGGCGGATGACTTGAATAATCTCGAGCGCTCGATCGGCAAGCCGTATTCATCGGCGTCGATAACTCCGGAGATCGCGACGGTTGCGCCTGCATTCGCCGCCGCGAGCAGCGCCTCCCAACACTTCTGCGTCAAGACGCCCGGCGAAGGAACGATGATCAACTTCGGCTTCAGCGAGTAATCGCCGATCGTGTACTCGCTAATGGCTTGCATCGGCATGCCGCAGTGGTAATACATCGCGCGGACACAGCGGCGCGTCGCGTCCTGCGCAAAGCTGCGCGGCGAAAACATCTGCGAATGCGGGATGACCATCACGACGGATTCGGGTTGACGATCGCGTAGCAAGCGCCCGTGTTGGCCCATGAATTTCGCGACTCGCAGAAACGGTTCGAGCTCGGGCTTGGCGGTGCCGTCGACGCGATGAAACCCGATGCCGACTTCGTTCGTCGAATTCATGTAAGGATTTGTATTCCAGACCCACTCGATAAACCCGGCGCCATCGACGGCCAGCGAGATCGCCATCTTGCGTTCGAGCAAATTGCTCACGTCCTGTTCGGAACGCCATGGCGCATCCGCGCCGGCCTTTTCGTAGAACATGACGCCGGTCTCTTCCATCAAACTCAGCTTCGACGGTGTCTTTCCGAGCACGCTGTCCCAAACGAGATCGTCGTTGGCCCACCAGTTGTGCAGCGAAGTGAAGTCGACTTCGGGCGCGAAGAATTGAATGTTGGGACTGTCGTTTAGTCCCGCCTCGTCCTGGCCCACGGTGATCAATTGCTTCCGATTGCCATTGCTTCTGACCCCCGCGGTCATCTGCCTGGTCCAGCGGATGAACATCTCCTGCGCGAAGAGCCGGTAGTCGAGCGTCTTGAGTGGTTGACGGTCATCGATCAGGTTGACGCTTTCGAAGTCTTTGTGTTGCGGAAGTTCGAAGACGTCGTCAGTAGTGGTGCGCCAGCGCTGTTGCAGCAGACTGACGCGTTCTTCATCACTCGAGGCCGGGTAGCGTTGCTTCAGCCATTCTTTCCACGCAGCTTTCTCATACTCGTCGAAGTTGGGCCGGCAGTTCCAGAGATGCTTCGGCGAGACGAACGATGGCTCGTTGATGAAATCCCAGAGCACATCGTCGACGCGCGCGCACCGTTTCGTAAACGCGGAGACAAACTCCTGCTGCGCTTTCACCGCGCGCGGATCGAGATAGGCGTTCAAGCCACCCCACGTTTCCGGCAGAAACGCGAAGAAGGTGAAGATGACGGGAAGTTCGTACTTGTGCGCGGTCAGGAGGTACGCATCAAACGCGCGCAACACGCCCTCGTCAACCTTACCAACGGACGGCATGTATTTCTTCCACCCGGTCCAAATGCCCGTGCGGATCATGTTTACGCCCGCCTGCTTCATCTCGGCGAAGTCGCGGTCCCAAACGGCCGGGTTTCCATCCCAGAGAAAACGGCGATGAACGTCGGAGGCCATGTAGGTTGTGCCCGTTATCGGAAACACCTGCCCGTCGCGATAGAAGAAATGATTGTCGACTGTAAGTGGCTTGCCGCTACTGATCAATCGCTCGTCGTAAAACCAAAACCCGGAGTTGTACTCGAGACCAATAGCCGAGCCATCAACCGTGGACTTGAGCGCGATGTTCGCTTTGATCCGGTTAAGACCAGGAGAAAACCGTATCGTGTTCGGCAGAGCAACCGTGGCGGAAGCCACCGGGCCTTCGAACTTCAGGAAGACCTCGGGCATTGCAACAACACTGCCGTTCGCATCACGTACCTCGACCCGACATGGGCCAATAACGAGTTTGTCGAGTTCGCCTTTCGGCCGCGTGACTCGTACGTTCAGCGACGGCGTTTCACCTTCGCGATAGCACGCGAATTCACTTCGCACTTCAAACTCACTCGCGCCCTGAGCTGCTTTCGCAGCGAAAGCTTGCAACCACGTCGCAGCAATCTTCCCGCTGAAGTTCGCCAGCACCCAGCGGCCGCCGGCAAATTCCGCTTGCATGCGATCGACCTGAATCACCGGCGCGGCAACCGTGCGTCCTTCGCGATCAGATTCGGTGAACAACGGTTCTACATAAGCTTCGCGTGGTCCATCGCTACCAGCCTCGTCGGGCTCGCTGTTGGTCGAGCTCATTCGCACGTAGAGTTCGTAGATTTCTTCTGCGCCAAGAGAGCTCGCGGAAACGTTTTTCACGAGAAACGAATGCGTGACGCCGAGTCGTTTGTGATACGAAGTTTGATGTGCTTCGGCGCGCCACGCGGCGCCGGCGCGCACAACCGGTCGCGACAACGGCACACCGCCGACATTGAACCAGTTGCCGCCGGCTTGCAGGTACTTCAACAGCGCCGGCCATGCACGTTTCGGGAACGCGGATCCAAACGGATTGACGAACAGATCGAAACGATCTGTGTTCAGCCGCGTGATGAGTTCCTGTTCAGAGAGAAACCTGACTGTGAAACTGGCGAGCGCCTGTTGCAGAATGTCGCGCGTGACGCCGCAACCCTGTATCTGCGGAAAATCAGGCTCCCAAAACACGGCAACCGAAGGCTTGCCGGACGAAGGCGCCTGCGTCCTGCCCCTCGCGATGCGTGGCAACGCACTCACGACTGCGGCGCTTCCGATGGTTTTGAGGAACTTTCGCCTTGATCCAGAGGTGGACACGGAGTTGACACTATAGCTACTGCCGGACCATGACGACAAACAAAAAGCGTTTGCTCGAGTTCATCAGCCTCTCGCTCCTGCTTGGCCTGGCAGCCGCGATTGCGACGATCGTGTTCTTTGGCTGGCTCGCGGATGAGGTCCTCGAAGGGGAGACTGCGCATTTTGACGAAGCGACGCGCGCGGCGGTCCATCAACTTGCGTCGCCGGCGATGACGACACTGATGCGCGGCATCTCGTTTCTCGGCTCAATGATCTTTCTTTTGATAGCCACGGCGGCCGTCATCATCTGGTTTGCGTCGCGCAAGTGGGGCCGTGAAGCAAAGCTCCTCGCGCTCACAATGATCGGCGCCTCGGTCCTGAACATGAGTTTGAAGCTCGCGTTCAAACGAGCACGACCGGTTCCTTTTTTCGACTTGCTCCCGCCCGAGTCGTACAGCTTCCCGAGTGGTCACGCGCTCACCAGCGCATGTTTCTTCGGCGCCTTCGCTGCGATCATCACTGCCCGGATGAAGCACCGGCGTCCGCGAATCATCGTGTGGATCGTATGCACGACGATGTTTCTATTGATCGGCTTGTCGCGGATTTACCTGGGCGTACACCACACCACCGACGTAATCGCCGGTTTTGCGGCGGCGCTCATTTGGATCCTGGTGGTGAGATTTGTCGAGATGACGTTGAGGCGAAGAAAAAAAAGAAAGGAAAGCTAGGGAACTCTGAAAGACCTCTTTGCGCCTTTGCGCCTTTGCGGGAACCAAGTTCGGAACTAATGGGTACGCAGGGCCGAAAACATCTCTCCCGCAAAGGCGCAAAGCAGGAAGAATCAATTTGACGACAGATGGAAACGCATCTCGACTGCGAGTCCACCTTCGGGCGAATTAGCCGCCTGGACTGTGCCGCCGTGCATGCGCACTGCACGTTCAGTAATTGCCAAACCCAAACCGGTGCCGCCGCCACTCTGCCGGTCGCGCGCGTCTTCAGTGCGATAGAACGGACGAAAGATCTTCTCCAGTGATTCCGCGGGAACACCGTGACCACGATCACGCACGCTGATCACAGCGAAGTTGTCGCCGGATCCGTTCTGCTTCCGCAGCGCGACCTCGACAGCAGTTCCTTCCGGCGTAAAACGGACCGCATTGCGCACGACATTCTCAACCGCGCTGCGCAACAGATCCTCGACGCCATTGATCGAACACTTGTCACTTGCGACCACCTGCACCGATCGATTCAAACTGCGCGCCTCGAAGTCAGCATCGTCCGAAACTTCGCGCACCAGCGCATCGAGATCGACCTCACTGCGTTTGCGGCCGTCAGTTCCACTTTCAAGCCGCGTGAGCGTGAGCAACTGGCTGATCATCTCGTTGAGATTGTCTGACTCGCGCTCGATGCGATCGAGTTGACCAGTCGCTTCGGGTCCGGAGCGCTGCCGCGCGAGACCAAGCGCAACGCCCAAACGAGCAAGCGGGGAACGGAGCTCGTGTGAAATATCGCCGAGGAGACGCTGCTGTGCTTTGACCATCGACTCGAGCCGCTCGGCCATCGTGTTGAAGTCGCGCCCGAGTTGGCCCACTTCATCACGCCGCTTGGAAAGATTGGTCGCAACGCGCGCGCTGAAGTCGCCTTCCGCGAGTTGATTCGTCGTCGTCCGGAGTTTGAATAGCGGCGTGGTCAGGTATCGGGCCAGCCAGTAACAAAAAATGCCGCCGATAACCAGCACGATGAGCAGGCGAATCGCCAGTGATTGCAAACTCAACTGAAACGGCGGACGCGGAATGTAAGCAACGTATGTGTACCGCGATCCCTTCGGACTCACGACCGGTCGAGCCACCAGCATGTTGCGACCGAAGTTGACCTCCATCTCGCGACTTTGCGCCGTCGTCGCTACCAACTCGACGGCCCCGGGAGGCACAGCTCGACCTGACAACTCGCGCCCGTTCTCATCGAAAAGCGTCGGTTCGATTCCCGAATTCTTCTCAGTGTTCTGGAACATGGCCGCCAGTGCAGCGGGACCTGATTGCTCGAACGTGTCCACAGCGCGCGGCGCGTTTTGAATAACCTGCGACAGGTCTCGCATCGATCGCCGCGTGGGCGTCGGCCGCGTAAGCGCGAACGCCGCGAAGAACGCGACATTGATGATGATCATGGCGAGCCAGAACCAGATAAAGATCTTCAGGTAGAGGCTGCGAAAGGGAATCTTCATTCAGGTCGTTCCGTGGGGACGCCGTAGATGTAACCGACGCCGCGAATGGTCTTGATCCGTTCAAGTCCATTCAACTGGTGGCCCAACTTCTTGCGCAGGTTACTGACGTGCATGTCGATGCTGCGATCGAACGGCGACAACTCGCGTCCTAAAACTTCCTTCACCAGATCTTCTCGTTTGACGATCTGGCCCGCGTTGCGCAGCAGTATTTCGAGCAGGTCGTATTCGACGCCGGTCAGTTCCACTACTTCGCCGCCGCGGCGCACGTTACGCGTGTTGCTGTCGACCTCGATGTCGCCGATCTTGATCGTCTCACGCGACGTGGTTGTCGCTTCCGCTGGTTGCGCGCGGCGCAACACGGCGCGAATGCGAGCGACGAGTTCGCGTGGATTAAACGGCTTCGGCAGGTAATCGTCGGCGCCGATTTCGAGTCCGACAATGCGATCGACGTCGTCACCGCGCGCTGTCAGCATCAGCACCGGAATGCGCGAACGCGCGCGAATCCGTCGCAGTACGTCGAAGCCGTTGGTC
>DATJKO010000500.1:0-3072 GCA_035491355.1 Pyrinomonadaceae bacterium | reverse complement strand
CCTGGCGATCCGGGACTGATCGGTTGCCGATGGCTCGCATGAAACCGAAAGATCCAGATCTTGTTTTCAAACCCGCCCGAAACGTAAAGCAGGTGTGATCCGTCCGCCTCCGCTCGCGGACTAAACACGACTCCGACATTCACACTCTGGGGCGACGGAAAATAAACGTTCTGAATCACCGCCGCGGGGTTTGCATTCAGATCGATCACGGCCAGTGACTGCTGACCACGATTCCCTGCCGCACTGAACTGAACTCCGTACCCACTATTGACCGCGATCAAATATCTTCCCTCACCACCCGGCCCGAGCTTGTCAGGACTGCGAACTAAGTCGACCGGCAATGCACCAACGGCTGCCTGTTTGGTCGTCACGTCCTGCACCAGTCTGCCCGCAGGCGTGATGGGCCGTCCCTGGCTGGCCGGTTCTTGTGCGGCGGGGTGATGGGCCGAAGACGAAGTTCCCAGGAGCGAGCCTACGAGCAGACAAGCGACAAGGAACAGGACCGTCAGCGTGGAAGCGAAACGTTTTAGCCTCATTGGCCTACACATATCACAGCATCGATCAGCAGCGAACAGAATTCTGAACACAAGTGCGTTAATTCCGGAGATCCTGCCGTCTCGTCTTAAATGCAAATTACCTGAACAACCCGTCCGCAGGTTCCCGGCTACTAAAGTGGCAACGTTGCAGCAGCTCGTCACAGTTTTGCGGCCCCTACGCGGGCCGCGTGTATAATGGCGAGCACCAAAAAATGAACCAACTTGTACGGTTTCTGTTCGGTCATGAGCAGGCCGTTTTTACTAACGGCCGGTTTGGCTTTGACGTGCGTCCGGGTCCGTTGCTGTTGGTGCTCATCGTTCTGCTCGCCGGCGCTTTCATCTATTTCATCTATATCCGTCCGCGCATCCGGCTTTCCAAAGGAACAACCGCAACACTGATCGCCCTTCGTGTCGCCCTGCTGACGCTGCTCGTCACCCTGCTGCTGCGGCCGGTGGTCGTTGTTTCGTCGGTGATCCCGCGTAGCAGTTACGTCGCCATTCTCGTTGACGACTCGGTCAGCATGAAGCTGCACGACATGCCTGACGGCAACGCGCGCATCGACAACGTCAAGCAAACACTCCTCGCCACTGCTCCGAACTCGTTTCTCAATCGTCTGGACGAGAAGTTCAAGACCAGTCTTTACGGATTCGCCGGCGCCGTGTCGCGACTCAAAGGCGCTGACGATCTGTTTGCTGAAGGACGATCGAGCGATCTCGCCGGAGCGCTCGACGAAACGATAAAGCGTTCTTCCGGAATGCCGCTTTCGGCGGTCGTGCTCGCCACCGATGGAGCTTCAAACGTGCCGCGCGACCTCGCAGCCACGCTGAGAGAACTGCGCGCTCGTGACATTCCCGTGTTCACAGTCGGAGTCGGCAACACCACGCGTCCCGTGGACGCTGAACTGACGCGCATCAATATGCCCCGCCGCGTGTTGGTGGGATCGCGAGTGAACATTGAGACGTACGTCGGCTTGAGCGGTTACCAGGCGACGAAGGTGCTGCTGGGCGTACGCGAAGACGGCCGTGCGATCAAAACCGAAGAATTCAACCTGCGCGGCAACGATACCCAGGCAGTGAACCTCGAAATCACGCCTACCACGCCCGGGCTGCATCGCTACACGGTCGAGGTCACACCGCTCGACGGAGAGCTAACCGTCGAAAACAACAAACAGGACGCGCTCGTGGAAGTTATCTCCGGACCATTGCGCCTGTTGCACGTCGAGGGCGAACCACGTTGGGAACTTGGCAAGATTCGGGAGTCGCTCACGCTTAATGAAAAGAACATCGTGCTCGTTTCGCTCCAGCGCACGGGCGAAAACAAGTTCTACCGCCAGGGAATTTCCGGTCAGACGGAACTGGCCACCGGGTTTCCCGTCACCGAGGAGGAACTCTTCTCGTATGACGGCCTTGTCATCGGTAGTGTCGAAGCCGGATTCTTTACCGCCGACCAGTTGCGCAGCATCGAGGCTTTCGTGGCCCGTCGCGGCGGCGGACTGCTCGCGATCGGCGGCCGGTTGTCGTTTGATGGCGGCAAGTATAAAGGCACGACGATCGACGATCTGCTTCCCGTTACCTTGACGGGTGGTCCAACTGACGACGCCAAGTCGTTCGCGCCCGAGTACAGACCGGTTCTTACCGGCGCCGGGCAGACACATCCGATCACTCGATTGACGGACGATCGTGGCGCCAACCAAAAAGCGTGGAACGAATTGCCGCCGATCTCCGTGTCAGAAGTGCTGTCGAACGTGAAACCTGGGGCTTCGGTATTACTCGAAGGACGACGTGTTGAAGGTTCCGGATCGCAAAACATACCGCTGCTGGTCCAACAACGGTATGGTCGCGGACAAACACTCGCACTCACCGCTGCCGACACGTGGCGCTGGCGCATGCGCATGGATTCAAAAAACAATGCGCACGAGACCTTTTGGCGACAGATGCTCAGGTATGTTGTCAGTGGCGCCCCGCAACAGATCGAAATCGGTGCCGAACGAGACGTTTACGCGATGGACGACACGATCAACATCGTGGCCGACATTCGCGATAAGCGCTTCAATCCCGTCAACGATGCACATGCGACTGCACGGGTCACGAAGCCATCCGGTGCGATCGTCGATGTACCTTTGACGTTCACGACCTTGAACTCTGTGAACACTTACGCCGGCCAATTCAAGGCCGACGAACTCGGCGAGCATCGCATCGAACTAACTGGGACCAGCCCCGGTCTCGGTACGCTGAACGCAAAGTCGAGCGTACTCGTTAGCGATCTGAATCGTGAGTACTTCAGTGCGGCGCAAAATAGCGATCTCCTCAAACGGATCTCGTCGGAAACGGGCGGGAAATACTACACCCCCGCCGAAGCGCAAAAGCTGCTCGACGATCTGGTCTATCGACAGACGCCCTATTCCGAACGTGTGACGAAAGATCTTTGGGACATGCCGATTAACTTCATGTTGATAGTTGGATTGCTGAGCGCTGAGTGGTTTCTGCGCAAACGCGAAGGCCTGGCTTGATGAATGTGGGCTCGATGAAATACATC
>DATJKO010000499.1:0-2210 GCA_035491355.1 Pyrinomonadaceae bacterium | reverse complement strand
GAGGGACAAGTCCTCGTCAGACTCGAGAACACCGAGTTTCAGGCGCAGGTGAATCAGGCACGCGCCAACCTGGCGTCGGCTGAAGCACGTCTCCAGCAGTTGCGGACGGGCTCGCGGCCGCAGGAAAAAATGCGAGACAAGGCAGCGGTATTGCAGGCGGAAGCGAGGTTGCGGACCGCTGAGGCAGAGTACCAGCGCACCGAAAGACTTCATCGCGAGGGTGTTTCGTCGAAGTCAGAACTGGACCGCGCGCTTGCCGAACGCGACACTGCCGCCGCGTTGCTGGAAGCGGCGAAGCAGTCGAGTACGATGACTGACATCGGACCACGACCGGAAGAGATTCGCGCGGCCGAAGCAGAGGTCCAACAGACGAGGGCCGCCCTCGACTACGCGCAAACACAACTCGCGGCCACCGAGATCAAAGCGCCTGTGTCGGGAACTGTGCTGGAGCGAATCGTCGAACGTGGAGAAATGGTGAGTCCATCGGCGTTCGGTGGATCCGGAGCACGCACGTCGGTAGTTGACCTGGCAGATCTGACTGACCTGCAAGTCGAGCTCGATATTAGTCAAACTGACTTTTCGCGTTTGAAGATGGACCAGAAGGCGGAGATCATTCCCGAGGCGTATCCGAACCTGAAGTACACGGGTTACATCGCGGAGATCGCGCCCGAGGCGAATCGCGCGAAGTCGACGATCCAGGTCAAGGTGAAGGTTGAGAACCCCAACCAGCAACTTAGGCCGGAAATGAATGCCCGCGTCAATTTTCTTGCCGACAACTCTGTGAGCAAGGAAAACAACTCCACTGGTCGCATACTCGTGCCCAAACAAGCAGTCGTGCGAAAGGACAACAGTGCGTTTGTGTTCGTAATCAAGGGCGACCGAGTTGAGCAGCGCGCGATTCGCGCGGGCGGCGAAGTCGGCGATGACTATCAGGTCCTCGAAGGCTTGAGCGGAAACGAGTCAGTGGCACTACTGGGTGCAGATAAATTGCGCGACGGCGATCGCGTGAAGGTGCAGTAGCGTATCTCTGCGGCTCTGCGTTAGAGATTTGCAGCGTCAGCCTAACGCAGAGACGCAGAGATACGCAGAGTTCGCAGAGAAGACAAGAACCTGGAGAAAACATGGCCCAACCAATAGTTCGAGTCCGCAATGTGAGTAAGCGTTTCGAGCGCGAAGGATTTGAAGTTGTCGCTTTGGACAATGTGAGTATCGACATCCCTGAAGGCGACTTCTTCGCGCTCATGGGGCCGAGTGGCTCGGGTAAATCGACGCTGTTGAACCTGCTCGCCGGCATCGATCGCACGAGTGAAGGCACCGTCGAAGTCCTTGGCACCCAACTGTCGGGCCTGAACGAAAGCCAGCTGGCGACGTGGCGCAACGCGCACGTCGGCTACATCTTTCAAACGTTCAACCTCGTTCCCGTGCTGACCGCGTTTGAAAACGTCGAACTGCCGCTCCTGTTGACGAAACTCAACAAATCACAGCGACGCAAGAACGTCGAAACTGCGCTCGAGTTGGTGGGACTCTCCGACCGCATGAACCATCAGCCACGGCAACTGTCCGGTGGACAGGAACAGCGTGTGGCCATTGCGCGCGCGATTGTTACGGATCCGGATCTGATTCTCGCCGACGAGCCGACGGGCAATCTCGACGCGCGTTCCGGTGAAGAGATCCTACAAATACTTTCAACTCTCAACCGTGATCTGAACAAGACGATCATAATGGTCACGCACGACCCGCATGCGGCAAGTTTTGCCACGCACGAGCAGCATCTCGAAAAGGGACTGCTGACCGAACCGGCCGTGGCTGTAGTATAGATCCGTATTCCCCGCCGCCCCCCGGTATAACTGCCGAAGAGATCCGGAAACGGATTTGGAGATCAGTCGTGCGAATTCTATCGGTTGGTGTGCTTGTTATCCTGTTGGCGGCCAATGCGACGGTCGGTGGATCGCAGGGCAGTCGTGCTTACGCCCTGGATTCTTCTCAAAGCAAGTTCGTCGCTCGCGCGTTTGCCGGTGGTCTACTGTGGTTCAAAGGGAAGGACCACTTCGTTGCGGTTCGTGAATTCAGTGGCGAAGCGCAGATAACTCCGGGTTCGATCACTCCAGCGTCACTGGAGATTACTGCGAAAGCAGCATCGATGGTCGAAACCAGAGATGTTTTCACGGAACAGCAGAAACAGATCATAAACAAAGAGTTGCGTGAGATCG
>DATJKO010000498.1:0-2798 GCA_035491355.1 Pyrinomonadaceae bacterium | reverse complement strand
CGCAAAGGCGCAAAGGCGCAAAGACGCGAAGTCGCAAAGACGCAAAGGCGCAAAGACGGTAATAGAATGACCTTTGAGCATTCCTTTTCTTTGCGCCTTTGCGCCTTTGCGGGAACCTTACTGAAACCGAATCATTGCCCGTCGTCTTAACCCGGAACTCTGATTTCGTCGGAAACAAGCTCCGTGAGCGAACTCTGACTGTTCGTTACTATCTGGACCACTTCCGCCGGTGAGTCGGCGATGTGAATCATTTGAAAGTCAATTTCGCTAATCTTACCTTCCGCCAGCACCACGTCGCGCAGCCAGTTCAGCATACCGGTCCAATACTTTGAGTCGAAGAGAATGATCGGGAAGTTACGAATCTTCCTCGTCTGAATGAGTGTCAACGCTTCGAAGAGTTCGTCGAACGTACCGAAGCCGCCCGGAAAGATGATGAAGCCGAGACTGTACTTCACGAACATCATCTTGCGGACGAAGAAGTATTTGAAGGTGAGACTCTTGGTCTGATAAGGATTGGGTCGCTGTTCGAACGGCAGCTCGATGTTGCAACCGACCGAGATCCCGCCTGCTTCGAACGCGCCTCTGTTTGCCGCTTCCATGATGCCTGGGCCACCACCCGTGATGACTGCGAACCCTTCGACTGCCAGTAGCGCGGCTGTTTCCTGTGCGGCTTTGTAATCCGGATCGTCAGGTTTCGAACGCGCGGAGCCGAAGATCGAGATGGCGCGGTTCAATGACGCCATGTCGTCGAAGCCTTCGACAAACTCGCCCATGATGCGGAAAACGCGCCACGGATCGGTGTGAGTAAACTCGTCCGGCCGGGGACTTTCGAGAAGTCGTTCGTCCTGCGTGGTTCCTGGCGGAAGTTGATTGGGGGGTGCGCCGGTTTCGTCGTCGCCGATCTTATTCGCCATCTCAGATTCCCATGATGTTGTAACCGCAGTCGACGTAGATGACTTCGCCGGTGATCCCGGACGACATCGAACTGCAGAGGAAGACGGCGGTGTTGCCAACTTCGCGTGGGTCGACGTTGCGGCCGAGCGGCGCACGCTCGGCGTGGTGCTTCAGCATGGTGCTGAAGTCGGCAACGCCGCGAGCGGAAAGAGTTTGAATCGGTCCGGCGCTGATAGCGTTGACGCGAATGTTACGCGGGCCGAGGTCCTTCGCGAGATAACGAGTGCTCGCTTCGAGCGCAGCCTTCGCGACGCCCATCACGTTGTAACCGGCGACGACCTTTTCGGCGCCGTAGTAAGACATGCAAACGATGCTGCCGCCGTCAGTCATCAAGGGCGCTGCGGCGCGCGCGAGTTGAGGCAAAGAGTAGGCGCTGATCTCGAGTGCGGTCAGAAACGCTTCGCGGCTGGTGTTGAGATACTCGCCGCCGAGCGCTTCGCGTGGCGCGAAGGCGATGCTGTGAATCAGGAAGTCGAGTTTGCCAAACTCCTCGCCGACCTTGCGAAACGTCTCGTCCACCTCTTCCTGTTTCGTGACGTCGCAGGAGAGCAGGAGCGAACCAGACATCGCTTCGCTCGTCAGACTTTCGACGTTCTCTTTCAGGCGATCGCCCTGGTAAGTGAATGCGAGTTGGGCGCCCGCTTCGTGCAATGCCTGGGCGCTGGCCCAGGCGATCGAACGCTTGTTGGCAACTCCAAAGATGATTCCCTTTTTGTTTTCCAGCATATGTGTTCTAAAGAGTGTCTGATGATCTCCGCTGTTAGATTGCTGTTAGCTTCGCCGCCCTGAGTCGGCTCCGGTTTTTTTGGCGCTTAGGCCGCAGCGCTTTCCGGTGCTGACATGAGCGCCTTGTATTCACCACTCTCGACCCACTGCAGGATCTCGGCGACGCGCCAGACCGGAAACGGATGGCTCAAGCCGGAAGTAATGACATCGGCCCAGAAGCGATCGAGCGCTTTCTCGTCGTAGTTCTTCTGGAAGTCACGCGCCTGGCCGAGAAACTGATCGTAATCGACGCGCGATGCGAACGTTCCGCCGCTGAGTTTCATCATCGTGCGGCCGATGACGTCTGCATCCTGCGTGACGAGGAGCGCGGCGCGATCGCATGACAATTCGGCGCGACGGGCCCACGCCAGCAGTGCGGCGCGCATGCTCATCGTCAATAGTTCTTTGACGATGAACGTCAGTGGCGACGCCATCACAGCGCTCTTAGCGAGGAACTCAATCAAACGCGCCGCGGTCAGGTACAACACGTGCTCCGAATGAATGTGGCCTACTTCATGGGCCACGACCGCCAGCACTTCTTCGTCAGTCAAGCGTTCGATGAGTTGGGAATACAAGACAATGATCGGACGCTCGACGCCGCCCGTGAACGCGTTCACGATGGGGTTCTGCTGCACGAACAACTCGGGCATGTCGACGCCGAGGGTGGTGCAGGCGATCTGGAGTTTGGCGTAGAGATCGGGACACTGAGTCGGGGTGACTTTCACTGCACTCGCCGTGAAGATCACGCGAATTGCCGACTCGCCCGTTAGCGCGAGAAGTTTCTTGAGTGCTGAGTCGATGCCCGGAATTGCCTTCAGCGCCGCTAGTGCGCGGCGGTCGGCAGGATGGATGTACTGGTCCTTATCGAGCCGGGCAAATTTCTTGTGGGGTTCATCGGACAACGGCAGGCGGCAACGGCCACAGCGCGCATCACCTCCGTCGGTGCGTATCTGGTTTCGCTGGCCGCAGTAGCGGCAACGGATCGAGTTTTCGTTGTCAGCCATGTTGGTGCTCATAATATCAGTGTTTGAAATGCCTCACACCTGTAAAGACCATCGCCAGACCATGCTCGTTTGCGG
>DATJKO010000497.1:0-3514 GCA_035491355.1 Pyrinomonadaceae bacterium | reverse complement strand
GATCAGTTGGCTGATGGTCCACAGCACCGATCCGTTCGCGAATGCCGGCGTGGCGTCATTGCGGTTGCCGGAGTATTCAGGGTGGCCACGCCTAATCTATCTCTTGTATTACGTGCCGGTGCTGTTGCTGCTGATGGCGCTGCGTCGTTGGGAGCCGCTGTCGCGGTTCACGAAGAAACAGCGTTTTGTTTCGCCGTTCGTGCTGCTTCAAATACTGTTCATTGCGATTCTCGTCCTACATCCATTCAGCTCTGCACGCGCCGATGGACTTCTGCACATTGATTTTCTCGACGTCGGACAGGGTGACTCCGCACTGATCACTATGCCCGACGGAACAACGTTGCTCGTCGACGGCGGTGGACGGCCACAGTTTCGTTCACAATCAGTCGAACGCGAAACACGCAGCATCGGCGAATCAGTCGTCAGCGAGTACTTATGGTGGCGTGGTTTGGATCGAGTCGATTACGTGCTCGCCACTCACGCTGACGCTGATCACATCGATGGGCTCAACGACGTCGTGCGCAACTTTACCGTCAACACCGCACTCGTCGGTCGTACACCGGCAAACGATCCCGAGTTCACGAAGTTCAGCGGCTCAATCGCCAATACGAACCTGGAAACGGTGCACGCCGGTGATTTAATTCGTTTTGGGGAAGTCGAGATACGTGTTCTCTGGCCACCGCCGGGAACGGATTCCTCCAACGACGATTCAGTGGTGCTCAAGGTGCAGTTTCGCAACCGTTCGATACTGCTGACAGGCGACGTCGAGAAAAAGGCTGAAAGGGAACTGACCGCAGCCCGGGAGGACCTGAAAGCAGACGTGGTGAAGGTGCCGCATCATGGAAGCAAGACGTCATCGACGGAACCATTCGTCGCGGCCACGAAGCCTCGCTTCGCGATCATCTCCGTGGGCCAGGATTCAATATTTGGTCATCCGCATGCGGAGGTGGTCGAACGTTGGAAAGCAAGCGGCGCGGAAGTATTAACAACCGGCAAGTGCGGCACCATCACCGTCACTACTGACGGCACAGATTTGTCATTACAGGCGTTTCGGTCGTGTCTGCCGTAAACGCGAAGCCATACTTCTTCATGATCTCGCGCCCCTTCGTGCTCATGACGAAAGCGCTGAACGCTCGCGCGACGGCTTCGTTCTTCGTTCCCTTGATGACTCCGAGGCCCTGGTTCAGCGGCTTGTGCAAAGTCTCCGGAATCAACATGCAGCGACCCTTGTTCGGCGTACTCAACGATACGGCCACGATCGCGACTTCCACATTCCCAGTCTCCGCAAACTGAAGCGTCTGACGAATGTTGTCGCCATAGACCAGCTTCGGCTTCACGGTTTCCCAAATGCCGGCACTCTCGAGCGCTTCGCGTGCGGCGAGTCCATACGGTGCGTGATCGGGATTCGCGATAGCGATGCGATGAACCTCGGGACGCGCGAGGTCTTCAATCTTCTCAAGCTTCAACGTGCTCTCCGCAGTGGTCCACAAGGTGATGCGGCCGCGTGCGTACGTTGTTTTCGTGCCCGGGACGATCAGTCCCTTTTGTTCGAGCTGATCGATATAGCTCGCGTTAGCTGCGGCAAAGAGATCGAACGGCGCCCCATTTTCGATCTGTCGCGTGAGCATGCCCGTCGACCCAAAAACAAAAACGACTTTGTTCTTTTCAGTCGACTCAAAGTCGCGCCCGATCTCTTCAAACGCGGCGGTTAGATCCGACGCCGCGGCGACGGTGAGCTCAGAGTCCGGCGCATGCTTCTCCCGACACGCAGTGCTCATTGCGAGCACTGCGAGTAGAAAGAAGCAGATAACAACTGTGAGAGTGTGTTTAGTAAAGCTCGATTTCCGTGCGTGAAGGCTCTGGGTTGCCGAATATCTCACGTCGGAAAATCGTTAGGTGTGTAAAGATCTACCTGGGCACTACCCACCTTGTATGTGTTAAGAACTCCGAGCGGCGGCGAGTAAATGTGGACAGTAATTAAATCCTGTCCACTGACTTCGGGATTTCCGAGCTGATGAATATCGGCGACGTCGGCCCCGGTCACGGTTCCGGTGGGACACTCACGGCCTGTGTTGTAGCACAGACCGGGTTCCTCCTCGTAGCGAAAGGTTGTTTCCCACATCAGTCCTTTGTGGACTCGGACGACTCCATGCGATCCGTTGTGATCGTGGATCGGAGTCTTCTGACCAGGCCGCCAGCAGATAATCAACATCTCGACGGCATTGTTACGACAAACCCGGTGGCGCCAGTAGTTTCCCTCTTTAAATCCGAGGTACGGCTCGACTTCCAGGGGAGATATCTCGACATTTGCCAGCCACGAGTTGATCTGTTCGAGCGATGGTGGAGAGGTCTGGGCATTCAATTGCTCGACCAGTTCGGAAAAAGTCAGCGAACTAGAATCGGGCGGCGCAGTCGAGATGTTGGTTTCGGTAATAATCGATGTCGACAAAACTGGGCTCCGGGCGGAAGTTGCAGTAGAGCTTATATTCGGTGAAGCAGTTGCGAGTCAAGAAGAACCTTGCAATTTGATTGCAACGAAGGCAGAACCGGGGAATTTAGGGCGATTTTAGGCGGATGCGGAGGTCGCGGACGTTTGTGCCGGTGGGGCCGGTGAGGATTAGATCGTCGAGTCGTTTGAAAAAGTTGTAGGAGTCGCTGCGGGCGAGATAGTCAGCGGGGTCAAGTCCCAGGTTTCGCGCGCGACCGAAGGTAGTTGGGTCGGCGATCGCGCCCGCGGCGGGGCTGTTGCCGTCGATGCCGTCAGTTCCGGCGCTGAGTACGACCGCTTGCTTATCTTCCAAACCGATCGCGCAGCGCAACACAGTTTCGAGATTGCGGCCGCCAACGCCATTGCCTCTCACAGGACATGAGAATTCTCCGCCTGAAATCAAACACTTCGTGTGTTCATTTGCTGCAAGAAGGAGTTCGCACCCAGCTTGAATTGGTTGTTCGCAAATCTCGTGTGAAATCGACGATGTGAATCCGAGTTCTACTGCTTTTGCCTGAGCGGCTTCGAGCGCGGTCCAGTTGTCGAGCAGGACACGATATGGCCAGTTTGGCAGAGACACGGATTTAAAAACCAAAGATTGCAAGACCGAGTTGGGTAACTCGAGACGATACCGTTGGATGACGTCTAACGGATCGATCGCGTCGTTCGGCGACAAAGTCGGACCAGACGCGACACTGGCTTCATCACCGCGATTCGTGTCGGAAACGATCAATGTGACGACTCGTGCAGCTGGGGTGCGTTGGGCCAGGCGTCCTCCTTTGACGGCAGAGAACGCGCGACGCACCGAGTTGATCTCATTGATGTTTGCGCCGCACCCAACCAGCAGTTCGTTCGTGCGCCGCAGATCGGCCAACGAAATCGCGGGACTGATCGGCCACTCGATCATCGCAGAGCCGCCGCCTGAGACGAGAAAGATCACTACGCCACTGACGTCATTGGCCCAGTCCAACAGATTGAACGCAGCTTCCGCAGCCTCAAGACTCGCTTCGTTTGGCAGCGGATGGC
>DATJKO010000496.1:0-4665 GCA_035491355.1 Pyrinomonadaceae bacterium | reverse complement strand
GGATAACCGCTGCCGTCCCACTTTTCGTGGTGATAGCGGACGATGTCTTCGACCGGGTAAGGGAAGTTAACGCGTTTCAGAATATCGCCGCCGACCGTCGGGTGAATCTTCATCTTTGCAAACTCGGCTTCAGTGAGTTTGCCCGGCTTGTTCAGGATGTATTCCGGTACGGCGAGTTTGCCGATGTCGTGCAGCAGCGCGCCCGCGTGCAGTGCCTGGAGTTCCTTCGGCGAGACGTTGAAGAGTTTGCCCATCTGCGTCGCATAGATTTGTGTGCGACGGACGTGACCGTGCGTCGTCTGGTCCTTCGCATCGATCGCGATCGCCAGCGACTCGATCGTGTTCATGTGGATCGTCGCCATCTCTTCCACATGCCGCCGTTGTTCAGCTTCCGCGCTTCGCACCTGCTGCAGACGGCTTTCGTTAAAGCGATAGAGGAAGTGGACCAATGCTGAGAGCAGCACGCCGAGCGCGGCGTACGACAGACCCTTGCCCATGATTGCGGCGTAAAAGAGAACAGCGGAAGCGGCGCCGGCGAGTTTGGTCGTCAGCGTCCAGACAATCGTTTCCTGGGACGGTATCACGACGAGATTGCCGCCGGCTTCGAAACTCAGGAACCAGCTGGTCACGACCGTGCTCAATGCATACTGAAGCGCCGCCAGAGCGAGCACTGGAATTAGAAATGTATCGAGCGGCACACTGCCGTCGGCCACGGCTGGATCCGAATGGGAAAAGAAGTCGATAAGTACGCCATAGAGCGAGGCGGCGATCGAGGTGGAGATTACCGCCATGCCGAGCTTCACCACGACTTGACGGTTGGTCACTATACGGTAAGTGGAAACAAGACCTACGAGTGCAGCGAGGAGCACGGCCGGACCAGCGGCGCCCAATGGAGGCGCAGCGTAAATCATGACAGCGACAAAGACGAACGCGTCGGCTATCGATTCGCGGCTGCGCTGAGTGCCGTCAGAACCGGTGACGAGAACGGTGAAACGGCTGGCGGCGAGTGTCAGAACCAGGAGCACCAGCCACGACTTGATGCCGTATGGGCTAAGGAAGGCGAGATAGGCGGTGTTTACGGCGGCGGACAGGAGCAACGCAGCGCTGGGCACTGAGATTCCCGCCAGGAGAGCCGTGCTCTTCCAGTTAGTTTCCGGCATTTCGTGAAGATCGATCCTTCCTAAATTCGGAGGGTTTCCCGGCTCAGGTATGCGATACGCCGCTTGGTAAGGTGCCCAACATTGTTTGGCACGGTGTAACTATAGCTGTAGCTTAACTTGGCGTCAAGCGTGTGGCAGTATGAGGGTTAGCCCGATTTGTACGGTCTGGTTACTCATGACCAAACTCCTCCTGCGCGATAAGGGATTTTTCTCCCGCAAACGCGCCAAGGCGCAAAGAAAACCCCTTAGAAACGCGGCAGCGCTTTGCGCCTTTGCGCCTTTGCGGGAGAAACTTTCTCCGCTTAAGACTTTTTGTGCAAAGCCCGCCGCACTTACTTACGGAGCGGAAAGTTGCTCGGCCAGGCTATGCGGATCGGTCACTGGCTCTTTGCAGGTGTAGTGCTCGCAGACGTAGGCCGTCGCGCGACCGTCGAGCATCGGACGATCCTGAAGCAGCGGAAGGGAAGTGGCCGCTGTTTCGTCAGCGAAAGCTGGAGCTACTACTTTGTTTGGCAGATACCGTCGCCAGACTTCGCTCAGCAGCTGCTGGATGTCGGCCGCATCGCGCCCAATAATTACGACTTCTTTCGGCGTCGACAGCAGAAAGTCGATCACTGAGAGCAAATAGCCGAAGCCTGACGGATAGCGACGCGCGTTATCCACGGCTTCCCGAAACACGGCGATTGCGAGGTTTCGATAGTCCTCGTTCCCGGTAAGTACGGCGAGGCGCAGCAGAACGCCGGTTGCTACGGAGTTACCCGATGGCGTTGCGTTGTCGAAATAGTCTTTCGAGCGCACGATCAGGTTCTCGTGACTCTTTCCAGTGAAGAAGAACCCACCGTTGTCGTGGTCCCAGAACTCCTCAATCATTCGATCGGCGAAGCGGCGTGCTTCGTTCATCCAACGAGACTCGCCAGTCGTTTCGTACAACGTCAGCAGACCTTCGACGCAAAACGCGTAGTCTTCGAGATACGCATTGAACTTCGCGACGCCGTCTTTGTAGGTTCGCAACAGGAACCCATCGCGAGTCAGGTGTTGCAGCACGAAGTCCGCGTTTCGTCGTGCGGCGGCGGTGTAGTCCGGACGGTTGAGCACGACACCTGCTTCGGCAAAACTCGGAAGCATCAAGCCATTCCACGCAGTAATGATCTTCTCATCGCGATCAGGTTTGATCCTCTGTTCGCGCAGTTCAAAGAGAGTGCGCCTACTCTGCGCTAACGACTCTTCCAATTGCTCAACCGTGATTTTGTTCGCAACCGCCACGGTCTCGATTGGGCGAGTCACGTTCGGAATGTTCTTGCCTTCAAAGTTTCCCTGATCGGTGATGTCGTAGTAGTCGCAAAAGAGCGTGGCCGCGGTTTCGCCGAGCGCGGAACGGATCTCGTTGGCGTCCCAGACGAAGAACTTTCCTTCGTGACCCTCGGAGTCCGCGTCCTGCGTCGAATAGAAACCTCCTGCGGCGTCGGTCATCTCCCGCAGAACGTAGTCGAGGATTCCCTCGACCGTTCGACGCGACGACTCAGCTCCCGTGACTTGAAAGTGATGCAGATAGAGTCGTGAGAGCAGCGCATTGTCGTAGAGCATCTTTTCGAAGTGAGGCACGAGCCAGCGCGCGTCCGTCGAGTAGCGATGGAAACCGCCGCCGAGCTGGTCGTACATGCCACCATCAGCCATCTTCCGGCAGGTGTGCGTAACCATCTCAAGCGCATCTTTGTTGCCGGTACGCACGTAGGTGCGCAGCAGAAATTCCAAAGTCATCGCGGGCGGGAACTTCGGCGCGCCTCCGAATCCGCCATTCACTGAGTCGTAATTCCTGATGACGCCGACGTAAGCGGCGTCGAGCAGTTCGTTCTCAATCGGCTGATCGGCACCACTGCCTTCACTCAGGCGGCGCAGTTCGTTCACCAGAGACGCACCAGTCTCAGCGATCTCCTGCGGCCGTTCCTTGTACGCTTCAGCGACGCTGATCAGCACACGCGGAAACCCGGGCATGTTGTAGCGATCCTGCGGCGGGAAGTACGTGCCGCCGTAAAACGGCACGCCCTCGGGCGTCAGAAACACGGTCATGGGCCAACCACCGTGATGCGTCATCATCTGGACCGCGTTCATGTAGATCTGATCGAGATCGGGGCGTTCTTCGCGATCGACTTTGATGTTCACGAAGAGGTCGTTCATCAAACGCGCGATCTCCTCGTCTTCGAACGACTCATGGGCCATAACGTGACACCAGTGACAGGCGGAGTAACCGATGCTGAGCAGCACCGGTTTGTTTTCCGCGTGGGCTTTGGCAAAGGCCTCTTCGCCCCACGGGTACCAGTCGACTGGATTGTGTGCGTGCTGGAGTAAGTACGGACTGCTCTCGTGAATCAGGTGGTTCGTAAATTCAAGTTGTTCCATTGATACCTGCTTGATCTTCTCAACTCAGTTGTTGAACCAGTACTTGGTCTTCTTGGCCCAGGGGGTGTTGGGATACTTGCGATGCAGCAGATCGTACGCCGCTTTCGATGCACGTCCGGTATTCTCATCGGTGCAGCCGAATCGCGTTGTGGTGACGGCGAGATGCAACGCTTCGGGAACACGTGGATCGTCTGGCGTTCGATTGGCCCATTGAATCACTTGTTGGGCGATGTAGTTCGGCGCGGCGCCCTTCGGCACGAGTGTGTTCCACTCGCGTTCGCCGGCGGCTTTCTCTGCTGCCGAAAGGAACAGAAGGTCATGCATGCTGCGGCCGGTAAAAGCTATGACCTCGCTTTCGTCGTCACCTTCGCTGGCAGAAAAGGCTGCACCGCACCACCAGTTGTCTCGATAAGAGTCCTGCTGGTTGAGTGGCGTGCGCCTGCCGACGCCGATGTCGACTATCGGTTCGAGTCCGGGAAACTTTAACCAGGCATAGATCGCGGCGAACTTCTTCGCGGGCGGCGTAGTTGCTTTCAGATATTCGTTGAGCAGTGGAGCGAGTTCAGGAACAAGGGTGCTCAGCACCGGGACCAGTTCGTCGGCCGTTTTCATGTCACCAAGCATCGCGGCCCGCAGCCACACAGCCTGGAGCAGGTCACGGCGCAGGGGTTCTGGTAAAGACGTGCTCTTCGCCGCCGTCTTCAGCACGGCGAGAGGTATTCGCCTGTTGAGCGCCATGCCGGCGTCGTAATCAAAGCGCGGTTGGCCTTTCAAGCCTTTCATTTCGTCGGATACGGATTCGGCGTCGGCTGGGATCTCGCGTCCATCGTCATTCCAACTGAGCGCAGCTGGAACTCGTGGCGCGTAAATGAGGAATTCGTCGAGCGTTCTGGCGATCAGCATTCGCTTGCTTGTAAGTAGATTGACTGAGGACTCGTCAAACTGCGTGCGATTGTTCTTTAGAATCTGATCGAGCACCTGTCGTGCTTCGTCGTTCTTGCCTGACTCCATCAACAGTCGAACAGCGTGAAAGCGAGCGGAGGCGAATGCGGCGGACGTTGGTTTGACGTTCAGTGCCTGCGCGACCAGTTCGTCCTTCTTGGTCTCC
>DATJKO010000495.1:0-3860 GCA_035491355.1 Pyrinomonadaceae bacterium | reverse complement strand
GCGGTCTTCTCAGTGCCGTTCCTGCTTTTGTTCTTCTTTCTGTTGTTCAGCGTCGGCGGGGGTTGGGCGTACGCGGGGACCGCGGGTTGTTATTTCGTTCTGAACCCGTTTGGCTGGACGATGATTGTCGCTCCGCCGGTGGTGGTAGTTTGCTTCGTCCTGATGGAGCTTATCCACAGAACCTCACGGCGTCCGCAAACGTAAACCAACCCATCGCGGAATCGACCAGCGAAGCGGCATCAAGCGTCGCCAAGTTCATGAGCACTCAAGCGTTCTACCCACAGTTGTTTTCTCGTAGAATACCCTGGCGTCTGGTTGGGTACATCGTCGTCCTGCTGATCGCGCTCGCGGTGGCGTCGCCCATCTTGTGGATGGCGCACCAAAACCGCCTCAAGAGTCGATACGAGTACGCCTTGAATCGCCTCCAGGTCGGCGATTCCGAACAGACGGTCATTGCGTTGATGGGTCAACCGAACGACCGGAACTGGTGCTTGCCGCTACCCAAGGAGCACGAATCCAAAGAAATGAAGCATTTCCACGATCAATGCTTTATCACGTACACCTACGTCACTTTCATGGTGCACTACACGATCTCACTCGATAAGGACAATCGCGTTTCGGGGAAACACCGCTCAGTGTCGCCCTAACAGGTAAATGACTTCCCCTGCGAGGAACAGCTCGCGCGTTTCACTCTGGCCGTGGGTCTACGGCGTCGCTCTCGTTTACTTCACGCTCCATCTCATCACTTCCACCCGCTACGGTTACTTCCGCGACGCGCTTTATTACCTCGCCTGCTCTGAACATCTCGCATTCGGATACGTCGATCAACCGCCGCTCATCGCCGTGCTTGGCTGGGTCACGCGACACACTCTCGGAACCTCGTTGCCGGCGTTAATCTTCTGGCCGGCACTGGCGGGCGCGTCACGCATCGTGCTAACCGCGGCGTTCGCGCGTGAGCTTGGCGCACGGCGGTTCGGCACTGTGCTCGCCGCTGTACTCGCAGCGACACCCGGTGTCTGGTGGGTTATCGATCACCAGTTTGCGATGAACAGTTTTGAGGCGCTGCTCTGGGGCGGACTCGGGTTCGTCGTCCTGCGGATAATTAAAACAGGCAATCGCAAGCTCTGGGTTGTGTTTGGAATGATCGCGGGCGTTGGCTTGCTAACGAAGTACTCGATCGTTGCGTTCGCCGCGGCGTTACTCGCGGGTGTTTTTCTCACACGCGAGCGCAGAGTTTTGTTTTCACCCTGGATTCTCGCGGGCGGCGCGATTGCGTTGCTGATCTTCCTGCCCAACCTGATATGGAACATCCAACACGACTGGCCGTTCCTCGAGCTGATGCGAAACATTCGCGCCACCGGAAAAGACGTCGTTCTGTCGCCGGGCCAGTATCTAGTGCAACAGGTGCTGATGTTGAACCCGGTAAGTTTTCCGTTCTGGCTCGGAGGACTGCTGTTTTACTTCTTTTCTCGCGAGGCGAAAAGCTTTCGTGCGTTTGGCTGGACGTTTGTGTTCACAATCGCCTTCTTTCTGATCACACATGGCAAGGATTACTACTCGGCGCCGGTGTACGTGATGGTGTTTGCGGCTGGCGCAGTAGCGACTGAACGATTGCTCGACGCCGCATCGCGTCCGAGAACACAGACGCTGTTGCGAGGGGCATGCTTCGTTTGGTTGATGCTGGGAGTGTTGCCGCTGCTGCCACTCGTGTTGCCGGTGTTGCCGATCGACACTTTTCTGCGTTACCAATCGCGGTTGCCGTTTGAAGTTCCGAAAACGGAGACGAGCTTCGTCGGCGAAGCATTGCCGCAGTATTACGCCGATGAGTTTCCCTGGCCCGGCCTCGTCGCTGAAGTCGCGCGCGTATTTCACTCGCTCACGCCGGAAGAGCAGCAGCGCGCGGCGATTTACACCGCGAACTATGGCCAGGCTGGGGCAATCGATTTCTTTGGGCCACAGTACGGCTTGCCGAAAGCCATCAGTGGACATCAGAATTACTTTCTCTGGGGACCGCGCCACTACACCGGTGACATCATAATCCTGCTTGGCGAGAAAGAAAGCGAAGCGCGCAACAACTTCGAATCAGTAACAGTCGCCGCCACGCTCAACAACCCGTTCGCGTATCGGTACGAGAATCGGCCGGTGCTTTTGTGCAGAGGTTTGAAGTGGAACTTGCAGCAGGGATGGTCTCGAGTGAAAAAGTGGCGCTAACAATAGAACCAGCGGAAAGATGTAAACAGCAGCCTGTTTGCGAAATAAAAAAAGGCGGCGGCCCATCAACCGGGTCGCCGCCGTCAAGCACCGCGCTCTCTAACTCAGAAACTAAACCGGATTTGCGCGTCGATGCGGCGGTTGTAGGCCGCGCCCGCGGCGCCGAATCCACCGAAGCTGGTAGCGATTCCCGTCGACTCCCCAAAGTTACGCGACCCGAGGTTGCCGGTGGGGTTGTTGAAATTCACGTGGTTCAGCATGTTATTAAAATTCAGCGAGAACGTTAGATTGTAGCGGCCGGTACCACCACCGCCGCCGCCAAACCCACCGCCGCCTGGTCCGCCGCCAAAACCACCACGGCCGCCCGCAGGACCACCGCCACCGGGACCACCGCCGCCGGGACCGGCGCCACCTGCGCCACGCATGCCACCACCGCCCATGATCGCACGTTGACCGTCGTTACCCTGGCCCTGCCCCTGCTGGCCTTGTCCTTGACCCTGCTGGCGATTCTGTTGGTTGCGCGCGTTCGCGGTACCACTCTCGGATCCAAACGACCAGGTCTTACTGACGCGCAGGTTCACCGTAGTGGAACCAGGACCTTCAGCGTAGTTGCGTGGAATCATGACGTCGACGGCGGGGTCGAACGCCAGTTTGAAATTTCCGAACGGCGTACATTTGAAGAGCGACTGATTCGCCTGTGTGCACACGGTTCCCTCGGGCGCAAATGCCGGACGTTCCGAATTTATCGTATCGCCATTCACGTCGCGACCAAGCGTGATATTGAAGGGACGTCCCGACTGCACGATGACGAAGGGACTCAACGTTACTCCCCAGTACGTGCGAATGTTTCCCGTCATCACAAAGCGGTGACGAATGTCGCCCGAAGCGCGGCCATACTCGGTGCTGAAATCATATGGATTCGCCGGCCGGCTACCGATGCCGTCCGTATCGCTATTTGCCTTCGCCAGAACGTAGTAAGCATTTAACGAAGCGCTGCGCGTGAGCCGGCTATTGAAGTTGACGATGAACTGGTTCTGGTTGTACTTGCCGCTCGACTCATACTCGAAGATATTGCAGCGCGTCGACGGATTGACACTCGGCGGGATGAAGTCGGCGCAGTTCAACGGTCGCACGCCACTCGTCGGCACACCTTGAATAAACGTTCCCGGCAACGGCGCATTGATGGGCTTCGTCCGCAACACATGCAAGGTGCGAACGTTGATGTAGCTGGTGGCAACGGTGATGTTGTGCGGCAACTGACGTTCGACGCTGAACACTGCCTGCATTGTGTACGGCGCCTGCAGGTTGTCCGCGAGCCGGTAAACAGAACCCGGCTGTGCAAACGCCAGCAGTTGGTCGGCGGTGGGAATGACCGGGAAGAAGTCAGGGTTCTGGACTATGAAACTCTGCTGATTGACGCCATTAAACCGCGTCGCCTGCATCGTCAGGTTCTCGCTGACCCGTTCATAAAAGAGACCGTAGCCGCCGCGGATCACCGTCTTTGGCTGCTGACCGCCCGGTGACCATGCAAACCCAAGACGCGGACCAAAGTTGAAATTGCTGTCGATGTTTGCCTGGTTCTCGTAACGCAAACCAAGGCTCAAGGTGAAGTTTGGCCGCACCTTCCAGTCGTCCTGGAAGAAGCCACC
>DATJKO010000494.1:0-2554 GCA_035491355.1 Pyrinomonadaceae bacterium | reverse complement strand
ACTTCTTTTTCGCCCGCCGTCAGGAACGACATCAAGCCGAGCAGGTGATAGGCGCTTTTGATCAGCTGATCCACACCGCTGGTGGAGACGTGCAAGCTCTTGAGATAGTCGAGCCGTTCTTCCGGCGGCAGCGCGACGAGCTCCGCCTCGAGTTGCGCGCAGATAACCACGCACTCCGCCGCTTCTCGCGTCGCCACCTCGCGCACGGCGTTGACCAATTTATTATCGCCGAGATTCGCGAGTGCGTTTTCATCGACGTTGGCAGCATAGATCGTCGGCTTCGTCGTCAATAAAAAGAAATTGCGTGCGACCGCGCGTTCATCCGCTGTGAGTTCGACCGTTCGCGCCGATCGACCCTGTTCCAATGCGGGTTGAATCTTGTCCATCACATCCAGCTCGGCGCGCGCGACTTTGTCTCCGCTCTTCAAATTCTTCTGCGCTTTTTCGCGGCGGCGCTCGACCGTGCCGAGATCCGCCAGCGCCAGTTCGATCTGAATCGTCTCGATGTCGCGCACGGGATCGACAGATCCTTCGACGTGAATCACGCTGTCGTCTTCAAAACAACGGACGACCTGGACGACGGTGTCTGTCTCGCGAATGTTGGCGAGAAACTGGTTACCCAATCCTTCGCCTTTTGACGCGCCGCGGACCAGTCCCGCGATGTCGAGAAACTCGACAGTTGCCGGTACGATCACCTGTGTCTTGACGAGTCGCGCCAGCGGTTCGAGCCGTTCGTCCGGCACTGAAACGACGCCGACATTCGGTTCGATGGTGGCGAAAGGATAGTTCGCCGCCAGTGCCGCCGTTTGCGCTGTGAGTGCGTTGAATAGTGTCGATTTGCCCACGTTGGGCAAACCTACGATGCCTGCTCTTAACATTTTTGCCTCGCACGAAAGCTAACCCATCTTGCTGCTGTTGTCGATCCCGGTATAATTCCCACTCCTAGAGAATGATTGCTTCCTTAGCACTGGCCTTACTGGTTACCTTCAGCGGTACCCTTGCGACTTACCTTTACGATGAGAACGCATCGTTAGGCGGGCGTCTGTGTACGGGAGCCTGTCTCGGACTCGCGGCGTTGAGCCTCATCGGTTTTGTTGTTGCTTCGCTAGTCGGACTAACCGGCGCAGCCATTTTAGTCAGCGCCGTTATTTGTCTTAGTCCGCTGGCATTACTCCTCGATTCAGCGACTACTAAACGTTTCCTGCAGGATCTCGACGCGGCGTCGAACAGCGCCCGACGTCTGTTTCTGCACCCGGATGCGTGGTCGATCAGTTACTTTTTATTTTACGCGGGATCAGCGTTTGTGCTGTGGAAGGTATTTGCTCGCGCGGTAATTGAGGACGCGGGCGGCATCAGTACGGGTCTGCTGAACAACTTCGGAGACCTCCCGTTCCACATCAGCGTCATCACGAGCTTCGCGTACGGAAACAATTTTCCACCGGAAGATCCGACGTACGCGGGCGTCAGGTTCACCTACCCGTTCATGTCTGACTTTGCGTCGGCGATGTTTGTGCGTTGCGGCGCGAGCCTGCGCGACTCGATGTTCATCGTCAGTTTCATCCTGGCGGTGGCGTTTGTCGGGTTGGTCCATCGTTGGGCGCTGGTGATGCTGCGAGACAAGCTGGCCGCGATCATGACGCCGCTGATCGTGCTGTTTAATGGTGGCCTGGGTTGGTATCTGCTGTTTGACAAGGCGCTCAGCAGTGAACGCGGTTTGTGGGGAGTGCTGTCGGACCTGCCGCCGTCATTCACCGTCATACCCGAGACGACGTGGCGCTGGGGCAATGCGATCTCGGCGTTGCTCGTACCGCAACGCGGGTTTCTGATGGGCCTGCCGCTGGCGGTGATCGCATTCACGCAGTGGTGGCTCGTGCTGGAGAAGGACGAGGACGCTCAAACACGCGAACCGAAGTCGAAGCAACGCCGCCCAATCGCCGAGCCGGTCGGGAGCACGCGATTCCCGTTGCGCACGCGTCGCATGATCGCCGCGGGAGTTGCCGCCGGGCTCTTGCCTTTGGTCCATGCTCACAGTTTTGTCGTCGTAATGGGGATGGCGGCGTGCCTGGCGTTGATTCACATTCGTTGGCGCGAGTGGTTTGCCTTCTTCGCCGTCGCTTCCGCGATCGCGATTCCGCAGCTGCTGTGGTCGACGTTGCATAGCTCCGTCGACGCGAGCAGCTTTTTTGCTTTCGAGTTGGGATGGGACCGGGGCACGGAGAACCCCGTCGTGTTCTGGGTCAAGAATACCGGACTCTTCATTCCGTTAATCGTGACGGCGATCCTTACGAAGACCAGCGGCTACCTGATCCCGAAACGGCTGCTGTTGTTCTATCTGCCGTTCACGCTCTGCTTTGTCATTCCAAACTTCCTCAAGATGGCTCCGTGGATCTGGGACAACATCAAGGTGCTGTATTACTGGTGGCTTGCGTCCGCACCGATCGTGGCGTTGTTCCTGGCGTGGTTGTGGCGGCAGGGCCGTCGTAGTCTGCGCGTCTTGACGGTGCTTCTCTTCGTCGCGGTTACGCTCGCCGGCGCGTTGGACGTCGCGGGCATC
>DATJKO010000493.1:0-2812 GCA_035491355.1 Pyrinomonadaceae bacterium | reverse complement strand
CCGCGCATGGCTGCGAGTGACGGCGCCGCGAAGCCGAGTGTTGCCGGGTCGAACGGTTGCGCGGGGCGGCGTTCCTGTACGAAGCGGTTCAGGCTGACGCGCAGGTCGAACACGAGATTCGAGTTAATCGCATTGGTGTAGTCGATATTGCCGCCGTCGTTGGTGCGATACTCAAAGCCCTGCGTGATCGGAAAACCGTTTACGACGCCTGCCCAGTCCTGGCGATCCTCGGGATTAAAGCTGTGGTAGTACTTGCCGAAGATCGACTGGTTAGAGCTGATGCGGTGGTCGATGCGTGCGAGCCAGCCGCGGTAGTCCTGGTGTCGCAGCTGGTTCGAGAAGAAGTTGTTCTGCGTGCCGCCGCCGACGCCTTCGATATTCGGCAACGGATAATACTTGATTAGGTTCGCAGCGACCGGATTGATCAAGTTCGACGGAATGATGTTGCACTGTGAGTTCGCGGGCACGGCCCCGGACGTTGGACAGCCGAAAGACGTGCGCACAACGTTGCTGCCGCTTTGCGTTCCGGAGAACGGGTTAAAGATGACTGTGTTCGCCGCGTTGGCGATGTTCGTGCGATTGACGATCAGAGCGGAGAAGTCGCCGCGACGCATCGCCTCCGTGGGCACCGTGAAGATCTGCGGTTCCGCGATGTTGTCTTTGAGACGTTCGTAGGAGACCAGGAAGAACGTGCGGTCCTTGCCGTTGTATCCGGGCAATACGACTGGACCACTCAACACGCCGCCGTAGCGGTGATAGGTCCTGAGCGGTCGATCCTGGTTGCTGCGGTTGCCAAAGAAGTTGTTGGCAGTTCGGCTGCGGTCGCGGTTGAAGTACCAGGCCGAGCCATGCAGGTCGTTGCTGCCGCTCTTCACTGCGACGTTCACGGTGGCGCCTGCGGAGTAACCCTGCTGCGCGTCGAACGTGTTGGTCTGAACTTTGAATTCCTGTACCGCGTCAGACGGTGGTGAAAAACCGACGCCGCCATCGAACGCGTAATTCGGAGAACCGTCGAGTGTGATCTGGTTCGCGCCCGTGGCGCCGTTGGATTTGAACGCCGCGAGATTTCCGTTCGACGTTGGACCAGTAAAGAGGGGATTTCCTGTGTAAGCGATGCCCGGAGCTAACGTTGCCAACTGATACGCGGTGCCTTCAGTGAGCGGCAGTTCGCTGATCTGTTTGCCCGTGACGACGGTGCCGGTGCTGACGGTGCCGGTGTCAAGCGTTAGTCCCGAGGCAATGGTAGTGACCATCGCGGTCACACCAATTTCCAATTGCACATCGAGTGTCAGTCGATCGGCAACGCGAACTTCAATGCCATCGCGCACAGCGGTGTTGAAGTTTTCTCTCGTTACGGTGAGCTGGTACTTGCCGGGTGCCAGTAGTGGAAAACTGTATGCGCCGTCTTCGCTGCTGGTAGCGGTCGAGACGATTCCAGTCTCGACGTTCTTAATATCGACTTTGCTGCCGGGGACGACTGCGCCGTTTGGATCGAGGATTTTACCGGCGAGTGATCCGCGGAATTCCTGAGCGGTTGCGGTAACCGCAGCGACAATCAGGAGCAAACCGGCCCAAAAAACTCGCTTGTTCGGGTTCACGGTAAACATAGCTTATTCTCCATCAGTGCAGACGGCCGAAGGCCCACGTTCGCCGTCCGTAAGGTTGAGGTGGTAAGACCAAGTGGTTTTGGACGTGACGGATGGCATAGCCTAACCTCGATACCGGACGTGGCTACAGAGATCCGATGCGGAGACCACCAAAATTCACTCGACTTGTGTTGTTCGTTCGAAAAGACGAGGCTTCGACCTCGTCGCTGATTTGCTTTGTAGGCGGCGTATTTTGCCTCAGCGAAAATAGAGCTGTCAAGCCAAATTATTACCAATCACTAAAGCGAATACGTGGTGGTAAGTCCAATCGCGCAACATGATTATAAGAATATTTCCATTGACAGTATTGTTTGTACAATCCTAAACTGCGCTCGCCTTCATCGGTAATCCACCGCCAATTTCACTCCCGCACTTTGCGCGGTTGCAATCGTTTTTCACAAGCGGTAGCAGTTTAGCTCCATCTTCAGAACACCCCGACAAACAGCCTAATCTCTGTGTGGCATTACGTTGTTCACAGCTTGAGGGTGCTCGCCTCGACGCGTGTGGAAGGGGCTTATGACGAACGGAAACCACTGGGCCAAACATCACCTTCGCGGCCGCGTGAAGTATGCGCATTTCGACGTGGCCGACCTCGAATATCACTCCGGACGATGGGCTGAGGATCACCGCCGTCCTCTTAATACGCTCATGTTCAATGAGGCGGGGAGGGTCATCAAGGAACTCCTCTTCGATTGTTCCGGTTGCCTCTCACAGGTCGGCTTCAAGAGGTACGACGACCGCGGCCATAAACGCGAGACTCTGTTCCGGAATCCCCGCGGCGGATTACTAAGTT
Organism: Pyrinomonadaceae bacterium; assembly: GCA_035491355.1. Lineage (GTDB taxonomy): Bacteria > Acidobacteriota > Blastocatellia > Pyrinomonadales > Pyrinomonadaceae > PSRF01. The sequence continues at coordinate 373 of DATJKO010000493.1, read as the reverse complement.
CGCTGATATATAAGTGTGACGAAGCCGGAAAACTCGTCGAATGTGAGCACACCCAGGCGCACGGCTTGATCATCAAGCAGAGATGCCGGCCGCGTTACGATCGCGCTGGCAAGAAGGTCGAGGCGCTGTGGTTCTTTGAAGATGGTACGCGCAGCCGCAAGTACGTCTATCGCTATCGCCTGACAGGGGAGCTAGCCCAGGAGCTGCTTTACAAGTTTGCCGATGACGAATCGATCGAAGAGAAGTGGAGCACGATCTACGATGAGAACGGAAACGTTGTCGAAACCGCTTGCTTCGATCGCGAGGGACGGACCATTGCTGGACCAACGTGGTACAAGTACGACGACTACGGAAACAAGGTCGAGGCCGCGAC
>DATJKO010000492.1:0-3745 GCA_035491355.1 Pyrinomonadaceae bacterium | reverse complement strand
ATTCGAGTGGGAAGTGGTGCGTCGTAAAGCTGAGAAACGGGCAGCAGCAAAGGTGTACGCTTAATCTGAATGCGTACTCCGGTCAACAGGAAGAGACTTCTCCCGCTGATCTTTGTTTCTGTCTACGCGGCCTTCGTCTGTTCGTCTGTCCTGGCCCAACCCATCCGATCACTTACACCCCTTCAGGTCGCGATTGAGAATCAGCGAGAACGCCTGGCGTCCACCGATCAGGAAGAACGACGTGACGCGGTGATGCGGCTTGGCAACCTGCACGTCGCCGAAGCGTCGCGCGCGGCTGTCCCCGCACTCTCCGATGTATCTCCGATTGTTCGGGCGACTGCGGTCAAGGCAGTTCTTTCACTCGATTCAACTGAGAGCGTGTCTGTGTTGTTGCCGTTGTTGCAGGACAAAGACGAGTTTGTTCGGCGTGAAGCAGCCTATGCTCTGGGTCGCACACGAAGTCGCAGTGCGACTGCTGCGCTCGCCGAGAGATTGTTGACGGACAAGGAAGATGGCGTACGTGCGGCAGCGGCGGTCGCTTTGGGGCACATCGCCGACGAAGCAGCCGTTGTCAGTCTGGCGGGTACATTGGCGCCCGAACTGGCAGCGCGCGGAGGCACGAAACGAAAGCGCGAACAGAACGTGTTTGTGCTGCGCGCGGCGGCTGTATCGCTGGGACAAATTCGCAGCCGCGCCGGTACGCCGGCGTTGATCTCAGCGTTGAGTAACGAAAAGCTCGATAACGATGTACGACGTGAGGCAGCGCGTTCGTTAGGATTGATCGGCGACCCATCGGCGGTGCCCGCTTTGCGCGCGGCTTCAACTGCCGCCGATCCCTTTCTGTCTCAACTAGCCTACCAAGCCCTGCGCAAGTTAGGTGCTTCCTAAATCAAAATCCGTGTTCCGCGGCGTGAACGCGGGAACACGGATTTCAAGAACAACCGAGTGTGGTTGAGTTAGTTACTACTCTCGCTCTTCTCGCCGCGGCCTTGTCCCTTCTTCGCAGCTTTCGAAGCAGCCGGGATTGGCAAGCCGACGCCACCCGAGAACGATTCACTCGTCGCTTCTTCAGTTTCAGCCTGCGGTACGTTGTCGTGAATCAGCGCCCCACCTGAGCTCTTCGAAAACACCAGGCGGTTCTTGATGCCATCGACGTCGACGTGGACGAGGTCGCCCAAGCCAATCTGACCCGTCGCCACGAGATTCGACAGCGGGTACACGAGAAAACGCTCGACTGCTCGCTTCAAGTGACGGGCGCCGTATTTGAAATCGAGCCCTTCCTTGAGCAGCATGTCCTTGGCAGTTTCAGAGCACTGGAACACAAACTTGGTACCGGCCGATTGCATGATGCGATCCTGCACGGCTTGCAACTCGAGATCGAGAATCTGTCGCAGGTGATGTTCCTTCAGCGAGCGGAAGACCACCACCTTGTCGATGCGGTTCATGAACTCAGGCGAAAACTTCCGGCGCGCTGCTTCGACGGCAGTGCGATAGATCTTCTGGTCGACTTCCGTATCATTGGGCGTCTTGGAACCTTTGCCCGGCGCGAAACCGATGCCGCCAGAGATCAACTCGGACATCTCACGAGCGCCAAGGTTTGAGGTCATGATCACCATCGCCTTGGAGAAGTCGACGCGACGATTGTCGCCCAGCGTCAACGTCGCTTTGTCGAGAATACCGAGCAGCAGTTGCCACAGACTATCGGACGCCTTTTCAATCTCGTCGAACAGCACCAGCGACACTTTCATATCGTCCGTGTGCATGCGATCGAGGTTTTCCTGCGTCAGCATCGGCGATGTTTCGCGATGGCCGAGGTACCCCGGAGGCGAACCGATCAGCTTGGCGATCTCGTGTGAGTGTTGAAACTCCGCGCAGTCGATTTTCACCACCGCGTTGGGATCGCCGTAGAGAACTTCCGCGGCCGCTTCGATGACGCGCGTCTTACCGGAACCGGTTGGTCCTAGAAACAGCATCGTTCCAATCGGGCGGTTCGGCGGGTTCATCCCGGCGAGAAAAATCTGGTAAAGGCCGCTCATTCGGCGGACAGCACGCTCTTGACCCACGATGCGCGCACTGAGTCGCTCCTCAAAATCCTGGGCGCGGGGACTCTTTTGATCGGGATCCAGGAAAACCGTTCCTGTAATGTTCATGTCTCGTGTTTTTGTCACTTCACTCTCAGCTAACATCGGCTTTGCTCCTTGCCAGTTGTGCCGTGGCGCATTCTCTAGTGCCCAGGGCCCACAATTCACTGGCCCAACCCTTCACTAGCAAGGAACGATCCGCACGTCAAAATGGATGCATTTAAAAGCTGCTAAGGTTCGCCAGCGGAGTCTCGGCGGGTCAGGCTCCGGCCGACCGGATGCTATATATACAACTCTATTGAAATTGTCACCACAAAATATCGTCCTCCTGCATGCGAATGCTTCGGGTGCTCAACTTTGCGTGACATTTCCTGTCAAAACATCACTGACATTTAATTGCATTTAGCGCAATCCGTGTATGTGAACACGGATTGGTGAGTCTTAGTCGTAATACTCTAAACCGAGGTGCGTAATCAGATCTTCACCTCGCAAATGGCGCAACGTGTTTTTCAGTTTCATCAACTGGATGAAAATATCGTGTTCGGGATAGAGACCGGGAGCCGTCTGCGGAGATTTGAAGTAGAAGGACAACCATTCCTGCACGCCTTTCATCCCGCAGCGCTGAGCGAGATCGAGAAACAGCGCCAGGTCGAGCACGATCGGCGCGGCGAGAATCGAGTCGCGGCAGAGGAAGTCGATCTTGATCTGCATCGGGTAACCGAGCCAGCCGAAGATATCGATGTTGTCCCAGCCTTCTTTGTTGTCGCCGCGCGGCGGGTAATAGTTGATTCGCACCACGTGTGAGAAGTCTTTGTAGAGAGTCGGATAGACGTCCGGTTGCAGGATGTATTCCAGCACCGAGAGTTTCGATTCTTCCTTCGTCTTGAACGAATCAGGATCGTCGAGCACCTCGCCGTCGCGGTTGCCGAGAATGTTCGTGGAGTACCAGCCGTGCAGACCCAGCATGCGCGATTTCAAGCCAGGAGCGATGATCGTCTTCATCAACGTCTGACCGGTCTTGAAATCCTTGCCGCAGATTGCCAGCTTGTTCTTGTCAGCCAGGTTCATCAGCGCTGGAATGTCGACGGTGAGATTCGGCGCCCCGTTCGCGAAGGGAACTCCGCATTTCAGCGCGGCGTAGGCGTAGATCATCGAGGGCGCGATCGCTTTGTGGTTCTCGCACATCGCCTTCTCAAACGACTCGAGCGTCTTGTGAACAGCGTGCTGTTTTAAGAACACTTCAGTCGAGGCGGCCCAGATCATCACGAGACGCGAGCACTTGTTCTTCTTCTTCCAGGCGTTGATTTCGTCGATGAGCTGTTGGGCCAGGTCAAACTTGGTCTTGCCGGTCTTGACGTTCGTTCCGCTCAAACGCTTCACGTACGACTGATCGAAAACGGCTTTCATGGGACGAATTTTGCGCAGCGGCTCTTTCAGTTGCCCGAGCAGTTCCTTCTCGAGTACGCCCGCATTGAGTGCGGCATCGTAAGCAGAGTCGGGGAAGATGTCCCAGGCGCCGAAGACGAGATCCTTCAACTGGGCCAACGGCAGGAAATCTTTGATCAGCGGCACGCGGTTATCGGTTCGTTTGCCGAGACGAACGGTGCCCATTTGGGTGAGACTGCCGATCGGTTGCGCGAATCCTTTCTTGATGGCTTCGACGC